>NZ_JBSVXD010000103.1:0-21848 GCF_054070755.1 Pseudomonas sp. SDO5591_S426
CTTTTGATTTTGATTCTGTTCAACAAAAAGATCGCAGCCTCGTTTCACTCGACAGCTCCTACAGGGGTGAGGTGTGCTGCGCTAGAGCGTTTAGGGTCGATCAAACAAGCGTTTCATCGGCTTGATGGCCCTTTGCTAATTTTGTGAGTGCGTTCTCATTTGGAATCAGTACAATCGCGCAAAATTTGCGCCCTCGAGAACGGAAGCAGTACGGGGGTGATTGCGAGACATCCCCATGCTCATCGGTAGTTATTCCCCCACGCTGGTCATCATCTCGCTGTGTGTGGCGATTCTCGCCTCATACACCGCCCTCGACCTGACAGGCCGCATCGCTACGGCCAAGGGCCGCGCTGTGCATTTGTGGACAGCGGGCGGCGCCTTCGCCATGGGGGTCGGCATCTGGTCGATGCACTTCATTGGCATGCTCGCCTTCAAGTTGCCCATCGATCTGGGCTACGACATCGGCATCACCTTGCTTTCGCTGCTGACCGGCATTCTCTCCAGCGGCTTCGCCCTGTGGCTGGTCAGCCAGCCGCGCCTGCCGCTGTGGCAGCTGGCGTTCGGTGCGCTGATCATGGGCGCCGGCATCAGCGCCATGCATTACACCGGCATGGCCGCCATGCGCATGCAGCCGGGCATCGATTACGACCCGACGCTGTTCGGCGCGTCACTGCTCATTGCGGTCGTCGCTTCCGGCGCGGCGCTGTGGATCGCATTCCACCTGCGCCAGCACACGCCTTACGTGCGGCTGATTCGCGGCGGTGCGGCAATGATCATGGGCATTGCCATCGTTGGCATGCATTACACCGGCATGGCCGCGGCACGCTTCGCCGATGGCAGTTTTTGCGGGGCTGCGGTCGACGGTTTGAACGGCAAGGGCCTGGATAATCTGGTGCTGATCACCACCCTGGCGGTGCTGAGCATTGCCTTGCTGACTTCGATCCTCGACGCCCGGCTCGAAGCCCGCACCGCAGGCCTGGCCCAGTCGCTGACCGAAGCCAACCGCGAACTGACGCAACTGGCGCTGCACGACACCCTGACCGGTCTGCCGAACCGGATATTGCTCGCCGACCGCATCGATCAGGCGATGTCGCGGGTGAACGGCGAGGGCGGTTGCTTTGCGCTGATGTTCATCGATCTGGACGGCTTCAAACCGGTCAACGACGCTTTCGGTCACCATATGGGCGACCAGTTGCTGCGGGAAGTCAGCCTGCGCCTGCGCGAGGACTTGCGCAGCCAAGACACGTTGGCGCGCATCGGCGGCGACGAATTCGTGTTACTGGTGCAGCTCAGCGAACAAAACGACGCGATGGGCCTCGCGGCACGGCAGGTCGGACTGATCGCCCGTTCATTCCGGGTTGCCGAGCATGATTTGCAGATCTCGGCCAGCGTCGGCATCGCGCTGTACCCGGGCAACGGCCAGACCGCCCACGAATTGCTGATGAACGCCGATGCGGCGATGTATCACGCCAAAGGGGCGGGCAAAAACGGCTACAGCTTCTTCGACGCCTCGATGAACAGCAACGCGCGCAAGCAACTGCAGTTGCTGCAAGACCTGCGTCATGCCCTGGAGCATCAAGAGTTCAGCCTGTATTACCAACCCAAGTTCGATGCCAACAACGGCCGGCCGGTCGGTGCCGAGGCGCTGTTGCGTTGGGAGCACCCGACGCAGGGCATGCTGCTGCCGGACAAATTCATCGAACTGGCTGAAAGGACCGGCCTGATCATTCCGATTGGCGAATGGGTGCTCAACGAAGCCTGCCGCCAGATGCGCGAATGGTACGTGCTTGGCTACACCGATTGGCGCATTGCCGTGAACCTGTCCGCCTTGCAGTTCTGCCACGCCGGGCTGGTGCAGAGCGTGGCCAAGGCGCTGGCCACGCACCATCTGCCGGCCAACAGCCTGACCCTGGAGATCACCGAAACCACTGCCATGAGCGACGCCGATGCGAGCATGACGGTGTTGCAGGAACTGTCGGAAATGGGCGTCGACTTGTCCATCGACGACTTCGGCACCGGCTATTCGAGCCTGATGTACCTCAAGCGCCTGCCGGCCAACGAGCTGAAGATCGACCGTGGTTTCGTGCGTGATCTGGAACGTGATAGCGATGACGCGGCCATCGTTTCCGCCATCGTCGCCCTTGGTCAGGCACTGGGGCTGCGGATCGTTGCCGAAGGCGTGGAAACCGGCGTGCAGCAGGATTTCCTGACTCAACTGGGTTGCGATTCGCTGCAAGGCTATCTGCTTGGGCACCCGTTGCCGGCTGAACGCTTCATGGTGGAAATTCATCGCGCGGAGCAATTGGAGCTCGCCTGATAGTCCGTGTCATCGTTCATCGCGGGCAAGCCTTGCTCCTACAGATTTTGCGTGTACGCAGAATCCGGGTTCGACGCAGAACCGTAGGAGCAAGGCTTGCCCGCGATGGCGTCCGCGCTAACAAAACCGAAGCCATGCAAAAACCGCAAAGGACGGTTATTCTTGCCCCCGACCGCTTACGCTTGAAACGGGGAAAGCTTGCATGGAAAAAGTCATCGTCATCACCGGCGGCAGCCGCGGCATTGGAGCCGCTACAGCCCTGTTGGCCGCCAGACAAGGCTATCGGATCTGCATCAACTATCAGGCCGATGAACAGGCGGCGCTCAGTGTGCTGGAGCAAGTCCGCGCATTGGGTGCGCAAGCCATTGCGGTGCGCGCCGATGTCAGCATCGAAGACGAAGTGATCGCGCTGTTCAATCGAGTCGACAGCGAACTGGGCCGGGTCACCGCACTGGTGAACAATGCCGGCACCGTGGGGCACAAGTCCCGGGTCGACGAAATGTCCGAATTCCGCATCCTGAAAATCCTCAAGACCAACGTTCTGGCGCCGGTGCTGTGCGCCAAACACGCGATCCTGCGCATGTCGCCAAAGCACGGCGGGCAGGGCGGCAGCATCGTCAACGTGTCGTCCGTTGCCTCACGCCTGGGTGCGCCCAACGAGTACGTTGACTACGCCGCTTCCAAGGGTGCACTCGACACCTTCACCATCGGCCTTTCCAAGGAAGTGGCGGGTGAAGGCATTCGCGTCAATGCGGTGCGCCCCGGCTACATCTACACCGATTTTCATGCCTTGAGCGGTGACCCGGACCGGGTCAGCAAACTGGAGTCGGCAATCCCCATGGCCCGTGGCGGACGGCCCGATGAAGTGGCCGAGGCGATTGTCTGGTTGCTGTCGGACAAGGCTTCGTATGCGACGGGGACTTTTGTTGATTTGGGCGGTGGTCGTTGAAGTCAGATAAGTCATTGGACATATCGACTTTGAAATTCTTGTAGTTTTTCTTTCAAGGATACTAACGCAATAAGCAACTCATCCTGTAATCAGGTTGCGTTGCTTGTTGCGTTAAATTTTGCTGCGTGGGGTTTGATATATCGTGCATTACATGTGGTTTATGTATGGCTTGAAAGTATGGAGTGTCGATCTTACTCTTGAGTCGACTTCGCAGTTGGCGAGGTTCTAATTTAAATAATGGAGAGGTGAGTAAATGGATCTTTATAAAGATGAAGTCGCTTTCTGGGATGAATTTGTTTTGCGTTATTTGCACCGAGAGTACTCGGGCAAGGCGTCGATTGATTATCTGATGGGAGCTGCTTACCTGGCGGACCAGATGATTATTGAACGTCGCAAGCGCAATGTGGTGGAAGACTGATATGAATCAGGACGATTTGAACAAATCAGTTATCGCTCATCTTTTCCTGGCGGGAAAGCCACTGGTGTTGAATTACCAACTGATGGAGAAGCGGCTCGCGCGACCGCGCTTGACGTCGGCTCAACGCACGGAATACAACCGCCAGCTCAAAAGCGAAGGCGGCTTTTTAACCGTGGCGGATCGCGACGAAGATGAGCCATTGTTGATCCATTTCCGCTCGGAAAATGATCGATACACCTTGCGCGTGGCCACGCCCGGGAAGTTTTTTGGTTATTTCCTGAGTATGGAGAAAATACGGGAAACCAACGGGCAGACGACGAACGTCGGAAATATTGTGGTGACGCCGGAGAATCCAACACGCTTTTATATGAATGTGTTTGGTCAGGGTAATCTACGGTTGTTCAATGTCGCTCGAAAGCGTGTTGTGGATCCAGATTTGTCAGTTGCTCCGATTGCGGGTGAAACCGTATCGTTCATACAGGATCAGGTTCAGGGCCCTACTTATATTTATAATCTTGAATCGTCACTTCAGAATGATGGGAAGCAATACTTCTCCGACACATACCTGAGGGCCGAGCATGTTATGTGGGACCCGCTACCCGCTGAGTTTGAAGTGCAAGTCAGAGGCGCCGGTGTCTTGGAGTTAGACGATATAGGCTGAGGCTTGTAAAACAAACTGTGAACCGAGGCTGATCGCCCGGTTCACGTCGGCGCGCGGCCCGGATGTGATGCCGGCCGAGGCCTTCAGAACGACCTGACAATCCGCCCCAACGTCTCCATCGCCTTTTCCGAGTCCTCGGTCCACGGGCTGCCGTAATTCAACCGAATGCAATTCCTGAAGCGCTGCGCTGGCGAAAAAATCGGACCCGGCGCGATGCTGATCCCCTGGGCCAACGCCATCTGAAACAACTTCAACGAATCCATCTGCGCCGGCAGTTCCAGCCACAAAAAGTAGCCTCCCGCCGGTTGGCTGACCCGCGTCTGCGCCGGGAAATAACGTGCGATGGCGGCGAGCATGGCGGCTTGCTGGTCTTCCAGCGCGTGACGCAACTTGCGCAGATGCCGGTCGTAGCCGCCGTGTTGCAGGTAATCGGCGATGGCGGCCTGGGCCGGCATCGAGGCGCAGAGCGACGTCATGAGTTTCAGCCGTTCGATCTTCTGCGCATAACGGCCGGCCGCGACCCAACCGATGCGATAGCCGGGCGCGAGGCTTTTGGCGAACGAACCGCAATGCATCACCAGGCCTTCGGTATCGAACGCCTTGGCCGGTTTCGGCGCCTGCTGTCCGTAATACAACTCGGCGTAGACATCGTCCTCGATCAGCGGCACTTGATGCTGGCGCAGCAACTCCACCAGTTCCTGTTTTTTCGCTTCGGGCATGGTCGCGCCCATGGGGTTCTGGAAACTGGTCATGCACCAGCAGGCCTTGATCGGGTGGCGTTCCAGGGTTTGCGCAAGCACGCCGAGGTCGATGCCATCGCGCGGATGCACCGGGATTTCCACGGCTTTGAGTTTAAGCCGTTCCAGTATTTGCAGGCAGGCGTAGAACGCCGGGGCTTCGATGGCCACCAGGTCGCCGGGTTGGGTGACCGCTTGCAGGCACAGGTTCAGCGCTTCGAGGGCGCCGTTGGTGATCAGCAATTCTTCCATGGGCAACATCAGCCCGCCGACCATGTAGCGCAGGGCAATTTGCCGGCGCAGTTGCGGGTTGCCCGGCGACATGTCGGTGACCACCATGCGCGGGTCCATCTCACGGCTGGCGCTGGCCAGCGAGCGCGACAGCCGTTGCAGTGGAAACAGGGTCGGGCTGGGGAACGCCGAGCCGAAGGGCACAGTGTTCGGGTCCTTGATCGAGTCCAGAACCGAGAACACCAGTTCGCTGACGTCGACTTCCGTGGATTCGTTGACCTGGCTGCTGATCACCGGCTCGGAGAAAGGCCGCGGTGCATTGGCATTGACGAAATAGCCGGAGCGCGGCCGGGCGCGGATCAGGCCACGGCGCTCCAGCAGGTAATAAGCCTGGAACACGGTGGACGGGCTGACCCCGTAAGTCTGGCTGGCGTAGCGCACCGAAGGCACGCGCTGGCCGGGGCCAAGGACGCCGGTGCGGATCAGTTCAGCGATGTCGTCGGCGAATTTTTCGTAGCGTTTCATCGTTAGCCCGAATTGGTGTCGTGAATCGAAAAGTGGTCGCGGTTGAAATCGCCAGGATCGCAGCCTCCGGCAGCTCCTGCCATGGTACGGCGTGCACCTGTAGGAGCTGCCGAAGGCTGCGATCTTTTAGGCTTTGCAGTTTAAAGGCTCATCGATTCATCGGCGCAACAAACCGGCTCTTGGCCACGCTGTAGATTCCGGGCTCATCACTGTCGACCACCTTGAAGCTGATGCCCTGCGAACTGCTGTTCGGCCGCTCCATCGTCATCGCCACCGATACCGGCACGTCGACAATCTCGCCTGGTGCCAGGCTCAAATCAGCCTTGCCTTGCAACTGGAAGCCGTCACCGTCGACGAGGGTCAGTCGATAGTCCTGGCGCTGCTGGGTCTTGTTGATGACCTTCAGGCTGTAAATGTTTTCGATCTGCCCCTGACTGTTCTCACGGAACAGGCCACGGTCCTTGCTCACGTCCAGCGAGACCATCGGCCGTTCGACCAGTGCGACGACCAGCGCGGCGATCATCACCAGCAGCACGGCGGTGTAGCCGATCAGCCGTGGCCGCAGCAAGTGAGTTTTGCCGCCCTGCAACTGGCGCTCGGAGGTGTAGCTGATCAAGCCGCGCTCGTAGCCCATCTTGTCCATGATCGAATCACAGGCGTCGATGCACGCCGCGCAACCGATGCATTCCATCTGCAAGCCATCGCGAATGTCGATGCCGGTGGGGCAGACCTGTACGCAGAGCTGGCAATCGATGCAATCGCCCAGGCCGACCTCGGCCGGTTTGACCTCACGCTTACGCGGGCCACGGTTCTCGCCACGCGCCACGTCGTAGGAAATGGTCAGGGTGTCTTTGTCGAACATCACGCTCTGGAATCGCGCATATGGGCACATGTGCATGCACACCGCTTCACGCAGCCATCCGGCGTTGATGTAAGTGGCGCCGGTGAAGAACAGCACCCAGAACAGGCTGACGCCGCCCATCTGCAAGGTCAGCAGTTCTTCGGCCAGCGGGCGGATCGGCGTGAAGTAGCCGACGAAGGTCAAACCGGTCAGCAGGCTGATGGCCAGCCACAAGGTGTGCTTGGCCGAGCGGCGCATCAGTTTGTTCAGGCCCCAGGGCGCGGCTTGCAGCTTGATCCGCTGGTTGCGTTCACCCTCGGTGATTTTCTCGCACCACATGAAGATCCAGGTCCAGGAGCTCTGTGGGCAGGTGTAGCCGCACCACACGCGGCCGGCGAACACGGTAATCGCAAACAGGCCGAACGCGGCAATGATCAGCAGCGCCGAGAGCAGGATGAAATCCTGCGGCCAGAACGTCGCGCCAAAGATGTGGAATTTGCTTTCGGAAAGGTCCCAGAGCACCGCCTGACGGCCGCCCCAATTCAGCCACACGGTGCCGAAGAACAGCAAAAACAGAAATCCCGCGCCACTGATGCGCAGGGAACGGAACAGGCCGGTGAAGCTGCGGGTGTGGATCAGGTTGTCGCTTGATTTGACCTTCATCTTCGGGCGTGAAGGTTCGAATGTTTCAACGGTTCGGACGGGGATTCTCTCGCTCATGGTCTTTCGCTCATCAGCCTCCATCAGGCGTGAGCACTATGAGCGGCGATCTGTTTGCATAACAGACTCAGCTATTGCTTTAAAAACCGGATCAGATGCGTATTGCAAGACCGCCTGCGACAAGTTGAAGCACCTGTCTCGGCGGGCCGCCAACGCCTATGTCAGGCACTGGCGGGGGTTGTTGATCCGGGTCAGTCAAATCACCGAATCACTATCAGTGGCCTTCAAGTGCCGGCGTCCGTCCACCGCACCTGCTACGGTCAATGCATCGGCTTCTGCTTCGGTGATGTAGATGCGCTGGCCGTTGAGGTCCACCGCCGACATGGCTTTGGCGCCGTCAGTGACGATGGTCACATCAGGGCACAAGCGAATTTCTTCGCCATTCTCGGTGGTAAAGAAGCAGGTCTCGTTCTCGATGCGTACGGTCATGACGTGATCCTTATTTCAACGGGTATTAAAACGTTAGGGCATCTGTACCGACCATCGTTCTGTGCAACCGATTAATGGTCGACGCGGTCCATCCTCCATGACCCTTCGCGAGTACTTCAAAAGGACAGCACCATGAACGCCTGGTGGCATGAAGTCTGGGTGACCCTGCAAGCGGAATTCGCCGATATCGGCGATGCCTCGCAACTGACCCGCATCACCGTGCGCCTGCTGATGGCGGCCGTCCTGGGCGGGATTCTCGGTTTCGAGCGTGAACACAAGGGCAAGGCCGCGGGGGTGCGTACCCACATGCTGGTGGCGATCGGCGCGGCGTTGTTTGTGCTGGTGCCGCAGATGTCCGGTTCACAGGCCGACGCCATGAGTCGGGTCATACAGGGTGTGATCGCCGGGATCGGTTTTCTGTGCGCCGGCACCATCCTGAAAAACCAGGAAGGCGATGAAGGCCACGTCAAAGGCCTGACCACGGCGGCCGGCATGTGGATGACCGCCGCTATCGGTGTCTCGGCCGGGTTGGGAAAAGAGGCGACGGCGTTACTCAGTACAATGTTGGCGCTGCTGATACTTGGGGTGATGCCGCGGATCGTGAGCCTGTTCGAAAAAAACGGGCAGGATGACGGCAAGGATTAGCAGATCAGATCGTTCCCATACAAAACGCGTGGGAACGATCAACTGTCTTCATTCCGGCGTAACAATCACCGGTGGCATGGTCGTCGGCGGTTCTTCCCGTGGCGGTGGCTGGATGCCCGGCGGGTCTTGTTCGGGTACGGGCTGCGGATCGGTCGGTGGAATCACCGGGTTGTCGATGTTCGGATCGGGCGTTTCAGCCGGGAATGGATTGTTCATCTTCCTGCCTCCAGTGGCACATGGCGTGAGTCGTGCTTAAGTTGATTGACCGCTGTGCAAGGGATTTGATTCCAGCCAATTGCCGATGAACTTTTCCCGGTGCCCGTCGCTCGGAACCTAAGTGAGTTCATTCCGGGGCGGATTGCCTGACGGGGTGACAACCAGACACAAGAGCGTCCTTGGGGCGTACAGGAGTGATGCTCGATGACGGCTGAAAAACCGAATGAATTGAGTTACAACCCGCACATTCCACTGTCGCAGGCTTTATTGCTGCCGCGCATCGTGATCGAAAACACCATGCCGACCCTCGATGGCGGGCAGTTCGCCATCAAGGCCGTGGTGGGCGAGGAGGTGGTGGTCACCAGCAAGGTGTTTGCCGATGGTCACGACAAACTGGCCGTGCGCATTCGCTGGCGGTCCGAGGGTGATGAGGTCTGGCAAAGCGAAGCCATGAACGACTTGGGCAACAACGGTTGGCAGGGCCGGTTTCGCGCGGTGAACCAGGGCCGTCATGTGTTTTGCATCGAAGCCTGGATCGACCAGTTCGCCAGTTTTCGTTATGAACTGGAAAAGAAACACGCCGCCGCGGTGCCGGTCAGCCTGGAATTGCAGGAAGGCCGCCTTCATGTGCAACAAGCCGCCGAACGCAGCGTAGGGCAGCTGAGCGAACAGTTGGCAGCACTGCATCATGAATTGTCGGGCCTGCTCGAAACCGAGCAGATCGCGCTGTTTCTGCACCAGCGTAGCGCCGAACTGATGGCCCTGGCCGATCACCGCGCTTACCTGAGCCTCAGTCCCGAGTACCCGGTGGACGTCGAGCGAGAACTCGCGCAGTTCGCCAGTTGGTACGAGTTGTTCCCGCGTTCGATCACTGACGATCCGACCCGCCACGGCACCTTCAACGACGTGCATTCACGGCTGCCAATGATCCAGGACATGGGCTTTGATGTGTTGTACTTCCCGCCGATCCATCCGATCGGCCGTAGCTTTCGCAAAGGCCCGAACAATTCCCTGACAGCCGGGCCGGATGATCCGGGCAGCCCGTATGCCATCGGCAGCGAAGAGGGTGGCCACGAGGCGATTCATTCACAGCTCGGCACCCGCGAAGACTTTTGCCGGCTGGTGGCGGCGGCCAAGGACTATGGCCTGGAGATCGCTCTCGATTTTGCCATCCAGTGTTCCCAGGACCACCCTTGGCTCAAGCAACATCCGGGCTGGTTCAACTGGCGTCCCGACGGCACGATCAAATACGCGGAAAACCCGCCAAAGAAATACCAGGACATCGTTAACGTCGATTTCTATGCCGCCGATGCGATTCCGAGCCTGTGGGTCGAACTGCGCGACATCGTCGTTGGTTGGGTCGAGGAGGGCGTAAAGCTGTTTCGCGTCGACAACCCGCACACCAAACCGCTGCCGTTCTGGCAATGGCTGATCGCCGATGTACGGGCGCTTTACCCTGACGTGATTTTCCTCGCCGAAGCGTTTACCACGCCGGCGATGATGGCGCGGCTGGGCAAGGTCGGTTATTCCCAGAGCTACACCTATTTCACCTGGCGCAACACCAAACACGAACTGGCCACCTATTTCAGCGAACTCAATGAGTCACCGTGGCGTGAATGCTACCGGCCGAACTTCTTCGTCAACACGCCCGACATCAACCCGGCGTTTCTCCACGATTCGGGGCGTCCCGGCTTTCTGATTCGCGCGGTGCTGGCGACCATGGGCTCGGGCCTGTGGGGCATGTATTCCGGTTTCGAGTTGTGCGAGTCGGCACCGGTGCCGGGTAAAGAGGAATACCTCGACTCCGAGAAGTACGAGATCCGCCCCCGGGATTTCACTGCACCCGGCAACATCATTGCCGAGATCGCCCAGCTCAACCGCATCCGCCGGCAGAATCCGGCGCTGCACACGCATCTGGGCCTGAAAATCTACAACGCCTGGAACGACAACATTTTGTACTTCGGCAAACGCAGCGCCGACGGCAGCAATTTCATCTTGGTGGCGGTCAGCCTCGATCCGCATAACGTGCAGGAGGCGAACTTCGAATTGCCGCTGTGGGAAATGGGTTTGCCGGACGACGCCAGCACCCAGGGCGAAGACTTGATGAACGGCCATCGCTGGACGTGGCACGGCAAGTACCAGTTCATGCGGATCGACCCGGCGTATCAGCCGTTCGGGATCTGGAGGATTACCGCGTCTTGATCGCGCCGAGCAGTCTTCCAGGCAATTAGCCCTGTAGGAGCTGCCGCAGGCTGCGATCTTTTGATCTTCGCATTTAAGGGCAAAAGATCGCAGCCTTCGGCAGCTCCTACAGAGGATCAGCGCATCTGAAGGATGTGTAGAGAATTCAACAGGAGTTTCAAATGGCGAAGAAACCCAAGGCAGCCACCTTCATCAAGGACCCGCTCTGGTACAAGGACGCGGTGATCTATCAAGTTCATGTCAAATCCTATTTCGACTCCAACAACGACGGGATCGGCGACTTTCCCGGCCTGATCGCCAAACTCGATTACATCGCCGACCTTGGCGTCAATACCATCTGGCTCCTGCCGTTCTATCCTTCGCCACGCCGCGACGATGGCTATGACATCGCCGAGTATCGCGGCGTGCACAGCGACTACGGGACCATGGCCGATGCCAAGCGCTTCATCGCCGAGGCGCACAAGCGCGGCTTGCGAGTGATCACCGAACTGGTCATCAACCACACCTCGGATCAGCACGCGTGGTTTCAGCGCGCACGCAAGGCCAAGAAAGGTTCGGCGGCGCGGGACTTTTACGTGTGGTCCGATGACGACCAGAAGTACGACGGCACCCGGATCATTTTTCTCGACACCGAAAAATCCAACTGGACCTGGGATCCGGTGGCCGGTCAGTACTTTTGGCACCGTTTCTACTCCCACCAGCCCGACCTGAATTTCGATAATCCGCAGGTCATGAAAGCGGTGCTGTCGGTGATGCGCTATTGGCTCGACATGGGTATCGACGGTTTGCGCCTGGACGCGATCCCGTACCTGATCGAGCGTGACGGCACCAACAACGAAAACCTGCCGGAAACCCACGACGTTCTCAAACAGATCCGCGCCGAAATCGACGCCAATTATCCCGACCGCATGCTGCTGGCCGAGGCCAATCAATGGCCGGAAGACACCCAGCTGTATTTCGGCGACACCGACAAAAAGGGCCTGAACGGCGACGAATGCCATATGGCCTTTCACTTCCCGCTGATGCCGCGCATGTACATGGCGCTGGCCCAGGAGGACCGCTTCCCGATCACTGACATTCTGCGCCAGACCCCGGAAATCCCGGCCAACTGCCAATGGGCGATTTTCCTGCGCAACCATGATGAACTGACGCTGGAAATGGTCACCGATAAGGAGCGCGATTACCTGTGGAATTACTACGCGGCCGACCGTCGGGCGCGGATCAACCTGGGGATTCGCCGTCGCTTGGCGCCGCTGATGGAGCGTGACCGTCGCCGGGTGGAGTTGCTCAACAGTTTGCTGCTGTCGATGCCCGGCACGCCGACAATGTATTACGGCGATGAAATCGGCATGGGCGACAACATCTACCTCGGCGACCGCGACGGCGTGCGCACGCCGATGCAATGGTCGATTGACCGCAACGGCGGTTTCTCCCGCGCCGACCCGGCCAGCCTGGTCCTACCGCCGATCATGGACCCGCAATACGGCTACCTGTCGGTCAACGTAGAGACCCAGTCCGGCGATCCACATTCGCTGTTGAACTGGACCCGGCGCCTGCTCGCCGTGCGCAAGCAGTCCAAGGCCTTCGGTCGCGGCACGCTGAAAATGCTGTCGCCGACCAATCGCCGGGTTCTCGCCTACACCCGCGAATACACCGGGCCTGACGGCAAACACGAAATCATCCTGTGCGTGGCCAACGTGTCGCGTAGCGCCCAGGCAGTGGAACTCGACCTGTCTGCCTACGTCGGCATGGTCCCGGTGGAAATGCTCGGCGGTAACGCGTTCCCACCCATCGGCCAGTTGAATTTCCTCCTGACCCTGGCGCCTTACGGGTTCTACTGGTTCGGCCTCGCCGCCGAGAACCAGATGCCGAGCTGGCACGTGGAACCGGCGCAAAGCCTGCCGGACTTCACCACGCTGGTACTGAAAAAACGCATGGAAGAACTGCTGGAGTCGCCGTCCAGAAATACGTTGGAGCAGGGCATCCTGCCAAACTGGCTGCAGAACCGCCGCTGGTTTGCCGGCAAGGACGCGGCCATCGAGCAGGTCAACCTGGCTTACGGTGTGCGTTTTGGTGATGCGCAGCATCCGGTGCTGTTGAGTGAAATCGAAGTCACCAGCGGCGGCCAGACCAGCCGCTATCAACTGCCGTTCGGCTTTATTGCCGAAGATCAGGTCGGCGCGGCTTTGCCCCAGCAACTGGCGCTGTCACGGGTGCGCCGTGGGCCGCAGGTCGGTTTGATCACCGATGCCTTCAGCCTGGAGAACTTTATCCGCACGGTGTTGCAAGGAATGCACGAAAACCGGGTATTGCCTTCCGATGGCGGCGAGATCCGTTTCGAGCCGACGGCTGAACTGGCGAAACTGGGCCTGACGGCAGAGTCGGAAGTGCGCTACCTGTCCGCCGAGCAATCCAACAGCTCGGTGGTGATCGGCAACAGCCTGGTGCTCAAGCTGATCCGCAAAGTCGCCTCGGGTGTGCACCCGGAACTGGAAATGAGCGCGTACCTGACCAGCGCCGGGTTCGGCAATATCTCGCCGCTGCTGGGTGCGGTGGTGCGTCGGGATGCGGCGGGCGAAGACAACCTGTTGATGATCGCCCAAGGCTACCTGAGCAATCAGGGCGATGCCTGGGAATGGACCCAGAACAACCTGGAACGGGCGTTGCGCGACGAGCTGGCGGACGCGATGTCCGATCAGGATCAGCACTACAACGCGCTTGGCGAGCTGAAGGATTTCGCGGCCATGCTTGGCCAGCGCCTGGGCGAAATGCATCAAGTGCTTGCAGCGCCGAGCAACAACCCTGATTTCGAACCGCAAAACACCACGCAAAAAGATGCGCTGGCGACGGCCAAGGATGTGGCGGCGCAGATCGAGCATGCGCTGAAGTTGCTCAAACAGCATCAAAACGAACTGAACCCGGCGGACAAAACCCTGGTCAGCCGTTTACTGGACAACAAAAAAGCCATTCTTAGTCACGTGCAGGAGTTGGGCAAAAAGACTGCGGGTGGCCTGCGGATTCGCGTGCATGGCGACTTGCACCTTGGCCAGGTACTGGTGATCAAGGGCGATGCCTACCTCATCGATTTCGAAGGCGAACCGGCGCGACCGCTGCACGAACGCCGGGGCAAGCACAGCCCGTACAAGGATGTCAGCGGTGTATTGCGTTCCTTCGACTATGCGGCGGCGATGACCATCAACGTGCACAACGTCGACAACACGGCGCAGGCACAGGCGGCTCGCAAGCGAGTGGCGGATCGTTATTTGAGTGAAGCAAAACAGGCATTTGTCGACGCTTATCGGCTGGCGGCAGCTACGCTTGGCCATGCGTGGCAAGATCCCGAAGGCGAGGACGCCGCACTGGCGTTGTTCGGCCTGGAGAAGGCGGCTTATGAAGTGGCCTATGAGGCGGAAAATCGTCCCACCTGGCTGCCCGTGCCGTTGCACGGTTTATATGGATTATTGAGTGGGCTTAAACCCTTTTCCGATCTTGGTGGAGAGTAGTCATGAGTTTCTCGAACAAGGAACAGGGTCATCATCACAAAGAAGCGCTGCTACCCAGGGCGCGCGATATCGACGCACTGGTGCGTGCCGAGCATCACGACCCTTTTGCAATTCTCGGCCCCCACGGCGACGGTGCCGGTGGGCAATTCATTCGTGCCTATCTGCCGGACGCCCTGAGCGTGCAGGTGGTGGCCAAGGAATCCGGGGAAGAGCTAGGCAACCTTGAGGCGACCCAGACACCGGGGCTGTTCGTCGGGCACTTCGACCGGGCGCAACCGTATCTGCTGCGGACCCGCTGGGCCGGTGGCGAACAAACCGCCGAAGATCCCTACAGCTTCGGCCCATTGCTCGGCGACATGGATTTGTACCTGTTCGCCGAGGGCAATCACCGGGATCTGAGCAGCGCCCTCGGTGCACAGTTGATGACCGTGGACTGCGTCGACGGTGTGCGCTTCGCCGTATGGGCGCCAAATGCCAAAAGAGTATCGGTAGTCGGTGACTTCAACGTCTGGGACGGTCGCCGTCATCCGATGCGCCTGCGCCACCCGACCGGCGTCTGGGAATTGTTCATCCCACGCCTGCAAGCGGGCGAGGCCTACAAATACGAAATCCTTGGCAAGGACGGGATTCTGCCGCTGAAGGCCGACCCGATGGCGCTGGCCACGAGCCTGCCACCGGACACCGCGTCGAAAGTCGCTTCGCCATTGAAGATCGACTGGCAGGACCAGGACTGGATGCTGTCCCGAGGCGAACGTCACCGCCCGACCGCGCCGTTGTCGATCTACGAATTACACGCCGGTTCCTGGCAATGCGAACTGGACGACCTTGGCGAAGTGGCTCGCCAGTACACCTGGCCCGAATTGGCCGAGCGGCTGATTCCTTACGTCAAAGAGCTGGGCTTCACCCACATCGAACTGATGCCGGTCATGGAACACCCGTTCGGCGGATCGTGGGGTTATCAATTGCTCTCGCAATTCGCCACCAGCGCCCGTTACGGCACGGGGGATGAATTCGCGGCATTCGTTAACGCGTGTCACCAGGCCGAAATCGGCGTAATTCTCGATTGGGTGCCGGCGCATTTTCCTACCGACACCCATGGTCTGGCGCAGTTCGACGGCACGGCACTGTACGAATACGGCAACCCGCAGGAAGGCTTTCACCAGGATTGGGACACGCTAATCTACAACCTCGGTCGCACCGAGGTGCACGGCTACATGCTGGCCTCGGCGTTGCACTGGCTCAAGCATTTCCACGTCGACGGCCTGCGGGTCGATGCCGTGGCCTCGATGCTGTACCGCGATTACTCGCGCAAGGCCGGCGAGTGGGTGCCGAACCGCCATGGCGGTCGGGAAAACCTTGAGTCGATCGACTTCCTGCGTCATCTCAACGATGTGGTCGCCCTCGAAGCGCCGGGCGCATTGGTGATTGCCGAAGAGTCCACCGCGTGGCCGGGCGTCAGCCAGAGCACGCAACAGGGTGGTCTGGGCTTCGCCTACAAATGGAACATGGGCTGGATGCATGATTCGCTGCACTACATCCAGCAAGACCCGGTGTACCGTGCGCATCACCACAACGAGCTGAGTTTTGGCCTGGTCTACGCTTGGTCCGAGCGTTTCATCCTGCCGATTTCCCACGACGAAGTGGTGCACGGCAAGCATTCGCTGATCGACAAAATGCCCGGCGACCGCTGGCAGAAATTCGCCAACCTGCGGGCCTACCTGAGTTTCATGTGGGCGCATCCGGGCAAGAAGCTGTTGTTCATGGGCTGTGAGTTCGGTCAGTGGCGCGAGTGGAATCACGATCAGCAACTGGACTGGTACTTGCTGCAATACTCCGAACACAAAGGCGTGCAGAAACTGGTGGGCGACCTCAATCGCCTGTACCGCGAAGAGCCTGCAATGCACGAGCAGGACGACGTGCCGCAAGGCTTCCAGTGGTTGATCGGCGACGATGCGATCAACAGCGTCTATGCGTGGCTGCGCTGGAGCAAGGAAGGGCGGCCGGTGCTGGTGGTGGCCAACTTCACCCCGGTGCCCCGTGAGGCGTATCGGGTCGGCGTGCCGTTTGCCGGGCGCTGGACCGAGTTGCTCAACAGCGATTCGGCGACCTATGCCGGTTCCAATTACGGCAACAGTGGCGGGGCGTTTACCGAAGAAGCGCCGAGCCACGGGCAGGCGTTGTCGCTGGTGCTGAATCTGCCGCCGTTGGCGGTGTTGATGTTGAGTCCGGAGGGCTGATCCAGGACCGCGTCGCATCCATCGCGAGCAAGCTCGCTCCCACAGGGATCACCGCTGTACCTGTGGGAGCGGGCTTGCCCGCGATGGCGTCAGCCCAGTCAATACAACTCTTGAAGTCTGTCCCTCACCACCGCATCCGCACACCCAGGCTGCCAATGATCCCGTTCAGATCATTGTCATCCACATCACTGCTGTAATCGGCGCTGACATACAGGCTCACGGTCGGCGTGACCTTTGCCACCAACCCCAATCCCAACTCCACCGTCGAAGAGTTGCGACTGCTGCTGATCTTGTCGACCTGATCGAGTGTCACGGTATTACCGGTATACACCGTGTGCCACAAGTTGGTCCGCACATAGGGTTCGACGGGCAGGCCGTTGATGTCGTAACTCCCTTTCAATTTGGCACCGACCCGACCGCTCCACGACGTCAAGTCGCTGGAGGACGCATTGGCTGATCCCGCGTAAGGGGTGTCCAGGGTGATCCGCTGGTTGATCAATTGTGCTTGCGGTTCAACTACCCAGTTCTCGCTGATGCCAATCGGGAAGCCGCCTTCGACCGACAGCGTCACCGCGCTGCCTTCGGTAATTTGCCGCGCGCCTTGATCGTTGCGGCTGACACCGTTGACCCGGCCACCGCTGGCCGACAGATCGACGTGCCAGCCTTGAGGGCCGGTCAGGCTGTAGTAGGCGCCGAGGCTTTGGCCTTGCAGGTTGAGGGTGTCGGTGTTCGGGTCGGACATGCCGCGATTGGTCACCAGGCCGTTGCTGTTGCCCTGGATCTGGCTGGTGCCGCCAATCAGGCCGACTCGTTGGGTATGGCCGCTGTTGCTTTGCAGGGTCAGGATCGCCGGGCCTTTGAGTTCGCCTGAACCGAAGTTGGTAAAGCCTTGGGCGAGGGCGTCGGTTTGCGCCTGGCGTGACGCCTGTCCGTAAATCTGATCCCAGGCATAGGGCGTTGCGTCTTCGGTGGTGAAGTGGCTACTTCGTATGTCGGGATTGGGGCTGAAACGGCCGGGGTAGGTGGTGTCGAGAGCAGGCAGGGCAAGCACGGGAATGTCCTGGCGATACCAGGGCGTTACTTCTTCCTCGGCCGGTTGGGCCTGTACTTCCATGGAGGAGCACAGCAGGAGTGAACTCGAGACAGTGCAGAAAGTGACTTTGATCTCTTGTTGGGTGAGTGAAGTTCTCATGGCGGGGCTACCTTGCAATCGCGTGCCGTACTTGCCTTGGCGTCTCTCCTACCCCGAACGAGGGGCGACCGAATGTATGGAGGCAAGCCGGGGGCCGCCCGTGTTCGCGGGTGTCTTGGGGGCTTGCCCCTGATTGTGTTTCCGGGGGTAGTACCGTGAAGTCAAGAAGACCCCTGCCACTGCGTCAAGAAAATGGCCGATAAATGGTAGGGCTATTTTTTCTTCTATAAGTGCCTGATTTACGACGCATCCCTAAGTTCTTGTTTATTGGAAAATTCGTCAAAAAACTCGCGGGCTAGAGCTATTGCTCGGAGTTACCAGCTCAGCCTGATACCCAGGTTGCCGGCCATTCCTCGCTGCTGATTGCTGTCGATATTGCTGCTGTAGTCGGCGTTGGCGTACACGCTGACGCTGGGGGCGAGGGTCAGGATGGCACCAATACCAAGATCGGCCCACGAAGTCTTTTGCTCGGTGTCGATGTCGGTGGTTCCGGCAAAAGTGACCGTGTCCGTTCCGGAAAAGGTGTGCCACAGATTGGCGCGCACGTAGGGTTCCAGCGGCAGCCCGCTGACGGCGTAGCGACCTTTGAGGCGAGCGCCGAAGCGCCCGGTCAAGGCCGGATCAGAATCGAAGGACACACGGGAAACACCGTCGTCCTGACTGTCGAGATCAATCTGTTGGTGGATGATTTGCGCCTGGGGTTCGATGACCCAGTTGTTCGCCATCGCGAAGGGATAGCCAGCCTCCACTGATAGGGTCAGGGCATGCCCGTCATTGTCGATCTTCAGACCTCGATCGGAATTGCTGTCACCGTCAAGCGAGGTGTACATTGCCACCGCATCGATGTACGCGTTGCCGGGATCGGTGATTGTCCAATAGACGCCGAGGCTGTCGCCCTCAAGCTCGACCTTGCCGGCGCGTTTGTCTTCGAAACCCTGATTGAAACCGTCGACATCACCTTTCAAGCGGCTGTGGCCGACGAAGAAACCGCTGCGCTGGGTTTGCCCGCCCGCCAATTGCGAACCAAAAAGATCGTTGCCGACCTGGAAGCCATTGAGCGAACCGTCAAGGGTGGGCGCCACGGTGCCGGCCCAGCTCTGGTCGAAGTTCTTGCCATAGACCCGGCCCCAGCCTGCACCGAAGGTTCCGGTTTCAGTCAGCAGACGTTGATCGCCCTGGCGATCGTGGAAGGTGCCGAGGGCGGTCATGGTCAATTGCGCTGCTGCTGGCGGCAATACTGACCAGGTCGGGACTTCCGGACGATACAAGGGGATCGGCGCTGAGCCCGGCGCGGGAACCGGCACCGACGGACTGCCGCCCGCCGCCACTGGCGTGGCTACCAGCGGCACCAGAATCGGCGGCAGCGTCGGGTCGGGGTTGGGCACCGCAACCAGCGGCACTGCCACGGCGGCCGAGCGCAAGTACCAACTGTTTTCGCTGCCGGCGGTGATACCGCCCTTGTACAGGACGTAATCATAGGCACCGGCCGATACTGGAGCCTTAAGGCTGAAGGCGTCGCTGTTGCTGACTGCTGTGCCCTGGGCTTGAACTACCTGGATGCCGTTTTGCAAGGTCTCCGCGCCAGCGCCACCGAGGTTGTTGACGGTGATGGCTGTGGTGCCTGTGAGCGTTCCGCCGTTGACCACCAGTTTATCGCTCGGCGAACTGTCATCCCCCAGCGCGCTTTGCACCCACAACTGTCCGCCATTACCTGCGTAATTGCCCTGCACCGTCAGCGTGTCGCTGGCATTGCCGCTACTCAGATCGATGATCCCGGCGTTGTTCAGGGTGGCGCGTTGGCTGGCGGTAAAAGGCGTGATACTGCCCTGGGTGGATGTCAGGACGCTGCTGCCGTCGATATTGAATACGCCGGTGCCGCTGGTGCCGTCACCGAGAACGAAGTTACCGGCGAGATCGAACTGCGAACCGTTGTTCAGGTTGACCGTTTCCCAATTGATGTAGCGCCCGGCCCCTGCAGTTGTGGTGCGGTCGAAGGTCAGCACATCGATGCCGGTGCCGCCGTTGAGGCTGGGTGTCTGGGCGAGTGTGCTCTCGCCGAGATTGCGCAGGATTGCAATGTCATTGCCGTCTTCCAGCAAGATTTGCGAACGGATGATGCCGCCGCCATCCCTGACAAAGGTGTCGTTGCCGGTACTGGTGCGGACCTCGCCAACGATCTCGCCGCCGGTCACCGTGATGCTGTCGTTGCCGCCGCTGACGCTGATGTTGCCGCCGATCCTGCCCCCGGAAACGATGATGGTGTCGGTGCCGAAACCGGTGACCAGGTTGCCGAGGATTTGCCCGCCGGACAGGTCGAACAGGTTGTTGTCGAGTTTCATGTCGACCCGGCCGATGGTGCCTCCGGTCATCGTGGCGGTGTCGCCGTCCTCGAAGGCACCGACGATCGTGCCACCGGTCATGCGGAAGAAGTCACGATTGTCGCCCTGGGCCAGGGACCCGATGCTGCCGCCACTCATGGTGAAGGTGTCGATGCCATTGCCCTGGTTGACGGTTCCGGTGACCTGGCCGTTGCTGATGTTGAAGGCATCGGCGCCATCCCCCTGATCCACGATGCCCACGATACGACCGGAATCCATGTTGACCGTGTCAGTGCCGGCACCGAACGTCACGTTGCCATTGATCGTTCCGGTGCCATTGGCGGGGAGGTTGAGGGTGTTGTTGCCCGCCAGATCGGTCAGCGGCCCGCTGCTTGCGCTGTCGCATGTGAAGGTGTCGTTGCCGGCGGTCGGGGTGAGGGTGCAGGCCGCCTGGGAGGCAGGGGACCAGCCGACACAAAACCAGAGGGAAAAAGCACAGGCGCTATAGCGGTACTTGGGCAGATCTGTCGAAAAAGTCATGCTCGTCTCCGCGTTGGGGGCGGTGACTGAGCTGAGGCATCAGTCACCCTCGGCAGCGCGGGTTGCTAGACAGAGTCATGAAGGTAAACACCCGTAAATCGAGAACCTTCGGCAACGACGGCCGCTGTGAGTCGCATGCCCGTACGATCAATGGTGCACGGACGTCAGCAGCCTAACAGCGGTATTTGGGTGTCGCTACTGTCATAAATAACAGGTAAGTCGGTCCCGATTTAAAAAAATCCAACCTCACAGCCGCACTTCAACCGCCAATGGCAGATGGTCCGACAGATGCGTCCAGGGTTTGCTGCCGAGTATTTTCGGCTCATGGCTGCTGGCATTTCGCAGATAAATGCGATCCAGGCGCAGGAGTGGAAAACGCGCAGGGTAGGTTTTTGCGGGGCGGCCGTGGTGGCGTTCGAAGGCTTCGTGCAGGTAGTCGCGACGGGCGAGGGCGGCGTTGCCTTGTAGCTGCCAGTCGTTGAAATCGCCGGCGATGATCACCGGTGCTTCGTCGGGCAGGGATTCGAGCAACTGGCAGAGCAATTGAAGCTGCAACTGGCGATGACTTTCCAGCAGGCTCAAATGCACGCAGATCGCATGGACCTCGGCGTGCCCCGGCACGTCCAGCACGCAATGCAGCAGCCCGCGGCGCTCGGGGCCGGTGATGGAAACATCGAGGTTGCGGTATTCGCGAATCGGGTATTTCGACAGCAGCGCATTGCCGTGGTGGCCGTCGGGATAGACCGCATTGCGGCCATAGGCGAAATCGCTCCACATGCTGTCGGCCAGAAACTCGTATTGCGAGGTTTGTGGCCAGTCGTTGTAGCGCGAGGAGTGCCGATCGTGTTCGCCGACGACTTCCTGCAAAAACACCAGGTCCGCCGAGGTGCTGCGTACCGCTTCGCGCAGCTCCGGCAGGATGAATCGGCGGTTGAGCGCGGTGAATCCCTTGTGAGTATTGACGGTCAGCACACGCAGTCGATGGATGGCCGGTGGTTTGTCCAACGGTACAGATTCGACCGTCTGCGGCTTGGAAGTACTGGTCACTTTCACTCCTCTGAATCAAGGCAAGCTTATCTATGCGACTGATCTTGGGGCGGGCAGTTCAGTTTGTAGGAGCTGCCGCAGGCTGCGATCTTTTGGTCCTCGCTTAAAAAATCAAAAGAT
>NZ_JBSVXD010000104.1:0-21819 GCF_054070755.1 Pseudomonas sp. SDO5591_S426
ATTTTGCTTTCACAAACAAGATCAAAAGATCGCAGCCTGCGGCAGCTCCTACAGGGGCCGTGAACAGTCCATAGATTGTTGTTCACTATTGTTCACTGTCAATGGGTGAACTGTTCAATTGTTCATTTGTGATTGTTCATTTGTGTTCAGCAACGAATGTCGGCTTACCTCGTTTTCCAGGGTTTTCTACGTAAATCAACAACTTGAATTTTCTGGCACGAAAGTCGCTCTAGTGCTCCGGTCGCTTGATTCCAAAAATAAAAAAGGCCGAGCCATGTCATTAACCCTGGAGCATGTCAGCCGCACCGTCGAGGGCCAGACCTGGATTGACGATGCGTGCCTCAGTTTCGAACCCGGATCCTTCAACGTTTTGCTCGGGCGCACGCTGTCCGGCAAAACCAGTCTCATGCGTCTGATGGCCGGGCTGGACAAGCCCGACAGCGGCCGCATCCTGATGAATGGCGTCGATGTCACGCAACGCCCGGTGCGCCTGCGCAACGTGTCGATGGTCTATCAGCAGTTCATCAATTACCCGACCATGACCGTCTTCGAGAACATCGCCTCGCCGCTGCGCCAGGCCGGTGTGTCCAATGAGCTGATCCAGAGCAAAGTGCTGGAAACCGCGAAGATGCTGCGCATCGAGAAATTCCTCAAGCGCTATCCCCTCGAACTTTCCGGTGGTCAGCAACAACGCACGGCCATGGCCCGCGCGCTGGTCAAGGACGCCGAACTGATCCTGTTCGACGAGCCGCTGGTCAACCTCGACTACAAGCTGCGCGAAGAACTGCGCCAGGAAATGCGCGAGCTGTTCAAGGCGCGCCACACTATCGCGATCTACGCCACCACCGAACCCAACGAAGCCCTGGCCCTGGGCGGGACTACGACCATCCTGCATGAAGGCCGGGTGATCCAGAGTGGCAAGTCGTCCGAGGTGTATCACCAGCCGCAGACCGTGCTGGCGGCGGAGCTGTTTTCCGAGCCGCCGATCAACCTGATGCCCGGACGCATTGCCGGTAACGAAGTGAGCTTCGCCAATTTCGTGCACTTCCCGTTGAACGTCGATTTGCGTCCGGTAGGCGAGGGCGAATTCCGCTTCGGCGTGCGCCCCAGCCACATCTCGCTGGTGCCGAGCAACGACGATGACCTCGAATTGGCGGTGACCGTGGAAGTCGCGGAAATCAGCGGCTCGGAAACCTTCCTGCACGTGCGCAACGAACACTTCCTGTTGGTGCTGCACTTGCCCGGCGTTCACGAATACGACGTCGATGCGCCGATCCGCATCTACATCCCGACTCATAAACTGTTTGTGTTCGATGCGCAGGGGCGGCTCGTCCAGGCGCCGGGCCGGCGCATCGCGAGGGTTGCCTGATGGCCGAAATCCGTTTGCAGAACCTCGCCCACAGCTACACCAGCACACCGAGTGGTCCGGAGGATTACGCGATCCGCGAGATGGACCACATCTGGGAACAGGGCGGTGCCTATGCCTTGCTCGGCCCGTCGGGCTGCGGCAAGTCGACCTTGCTCAACATCATTTCCGGGTTGCTCAGCCCGTCCCAGGGCCATGTGCTGTTCGACGGCAAAGCGGTCAATAACCTGACCCCGGAGAAGCGCAACATCGCCCAGGTTTTCCAGTTTCCGGTGGTCTACGACACCATGACGGTGTTCGACAACCTGGCCTTCCCGTTGCGCAATCAGGGCATGGCCGAGGCGAAAGTTCACACCAAGGTGCAGGAAATCGCCGAAGTCCTCGACCTGCAGAACCTGCTCAGCAAAAAAGCCCGCAACCTCACCGCCGACGAGAAACAGAAAGTCTCCATGGGCCGTGGGCTGGTACGCGATGACGTGTCGGCGATCCTCTTCGACGAGCCGCTGACAGTGATCGACCCGCACCTGAAGTGGAAGCTGCGGCGCAAGCTCAAGCAGATCCACGAGCAGTTCAACATCACCATGGTCTACGTCACCCACGATCAACTGGAGGCCTCGACCTTCGCCGACAAAATCGCGGTGATGTACGGCGGGCAGATCGTGCAGTTCGGCACACCCCGGGAATTGTTCGAGCGGCCGAGCCACACCTTTGTCGGCTACTTCATCGGCAGTCCGGGGATGAACCTGATCGAGGTGCAGCCGCAACCGGGTGGTGTCGGTTTCGCTTCGACTCATTTGCCGTTGTCCGAGGCCATGCAGAAACGCATCGCCGAGTCTGAATGGAAAACCCTGAAAGTCGGTATTCGACCGGAGTTCGTGCATGTCTGGGACGAGCCGTTTGATGACGCGATGCGGGCACAGGTCGTACACGTCGAAGACCTCGGCACCTACAAGATCATGACCCTGAACCTCGACGGTGCTCCGCTGAAAGTGCGCCTGGCCGAAGACAAACCGGTGCCCGAAGGCACGGCCTACATCAGTTTTCCGGCGCAATGGCTGATGGTCTACGCCGACGAATTCCTGCTGGAAGCCCAGGCCAACCATGAGGTGCAGCCATGAACAAGGTGCAGAACAACAAGGCCTGGTGGCTGGTGTTACCGGTGTTTTTGCTGGTGGCGTTCAGTGCGGTGATCCCGATGATGACCGTGGTCAACTATTCGGTGCAGGACATCTTCGACCAGTCCAGCCGCTATTTCGTCGGTGCCGACTGGTACAAGCAGGTGCTGCTGGACCCGCGCCTGCACGACTCGCTGTTGCGTCAGTTCATCTATTCGGCCTGCGTGCTGCTGATCGAAATTCCGCTGGGGATCGCAATTGCGCTGACCATGCCGACCAAGGGCCGATGGTCGTCGGTGGTGTTGATCATCCTGGCGATTCCGCTGCTGATCCCGTGGAACGTGGTCGGCACCATCTGGCAGATCTTCGGCCGGGCCGACATCGGCCTGCTCGGTTCGACCCTCAACGCCATGGGCATCAGCTACAACTATGCGGCCAACACCATGGACGCCTGGGTCACCGTGCTGGTGATGGACGTCTGGCACTGGACCTCGCTGGTGGCGCTGTTGTGCTTCTCCGGGTTGCGGGCGATTCCGGATGTGTACTACCAGGCGGCGCGGATTGACCGGGCCTCGGCCTGGGCGGTGTTCCGGCACATCCAGCTGCCCAAGCTCAAGAGTGTGCTGTTGATCGCGGTGATGCTGCGTTTCATGGACAGTTTCATGATCTACACCGAGCCGTTCGTGCTCACCGGCGGCGGGCCGGGAAATGCCACGACCTTCCTCAGCCAGACCCTGACGCAGATGGCGATCGGGCAGTTCGACCTGGGGCCGGCGGCAGCGTTCTCGCTGGTGTACTTCCTGATCATCCTGTTGGTGTCCTGGCTGTTCTACACCGCCATGACTCACTCTGACGCCAACCGCTGAGGCCATCATGAGCAAGAGAAAGCTGATACCACTGCTGATCTACATCCTGTTCCTGCTGGTGCCGATCTACTGGCTGCTGAACATGTCCTTCAAGAGCAACACCGAAATCCTCGGCGGCCTGACGCTGTTTCCCCAGGATTTCACCTTCCACAACTACAAGGTGATCTTCACTGATCCGGCCTGGTACACCGGTTACCTCAACTCGCTGTACTACGTGAGCCTGAACACGGTGATTTCCCTGAGCGTGGCGTTGCCGGCGGCGTATGCGTTCTCGCGCTATCGTTTCCTCGGCGACAAGCACCTGTTCTTCTGGCTGCTGACCAACCGCATGGCACCACCGGCGGTGTTCCTGCTGCCGTTCTTCCAGTTGTATTCGTCGATCGGCTTGTTCGACACGCACATTGCCGTGGCTCTGGCGCATTGCTTGTTCAACGTGCCGTTGGCGGTGTGGATTCTGGAAGGCTTCATGTCCGGCGTGCCCAAGGAAATCGACGAAACCGCCTACATCGACGGCTACAGTTTCCCCAAGTTCTTCGTGAAAATCTTCATCCCGCTGATCGGCTCCGGCATTGGTGTCACGGCGTTTTTCTGCTTCATGTTTTCCTGGGTCGAACTGCTGCTGGCGCGAACGCTGACCTCGGTGAACGCCAAACCCATTGCAGCGGTCATGACGCGCACGGTCTCGGCGTCCGGTATCGACTGGGGCGTGCTAGCGGCGGCGGGGGTGTTGACCATCCTGCCGGGCATGCTGGTGATCTGGTTTGTTCGCAACCACGTGGCCAAGGGCTTTGCCCTGGGCCGGGTATGAGGAGCTGATGATGGAATGGATGAGCTGGACCGTCCCGACGGCGGCATTCTTTGGTGTGATCGGCTTGATTCTGGTCGGTATGACGACCTGGGAGTTGCGCTCGCCGAGTGTTCTTCGGCGTGGTTTTTTGCCGATTGCCACCACCCGTGGCGATCGGTTGTTTATCGGTCTTCTCGGCAGCGCCTACCTGCATTTGCTGGTAATTGGCGTCACCGACTGGAGCATCTGGGTAGCGTTCGCGTTGTCCCTGGTGTGGCTGTTGGCTGTGATGCGTTGGGGCTAGTCGAATCGCTCGGCAATGTTGCTCCGAAATTCAATAAGGAGGTCTCTATGTTCGACAAAAACAATAAGCTGCGACATAGCATTTCATTGGCAGCCATGCTGGCACTCAGCGGTTTGAGCGCTTCGGCCTGGGCCGATGCCTACGAAGATGCCGCGAAGAAATGGATCGGCGCTGAATTCAAGCCGTCCACCCTGACGGCCGATCAGCAACTCGAAGAGCTGAAGTGGTTCATCAAGGCGGCTGAACCGTTTCGCGGGATGAGCATCAAGGTTGTATCGGAAACCATCGCCACCCACGAGTATGAATCCAAGGTGCTGGCCAAGGCGTTCAGCGAGATCACCGGGATCAAACTGACCCACGACCTGCTGCAGGAAGGCGACGTGGTTGAAAAACTGCAGACCCAGATGCAGTCGGACAAGAACATCTATGACGGCTGGGTCAACGACTCGGACCTGATCGGTACGCACTTCCGCTACGGCAAGACCGAATCGATCACCGACTTGATGGCCAACGAAGGCAAGAACTTCACTTCGCCGACCCTCGACATCAAGGACTTCATCGGCATCTCGTTCACCACCGCACCGGACGGCAAGATCTATCAATTGCCTGACCAGCAGTTCGCCAACCTGTACTGGTTCCGTGCTGACTGGTTCGAGCGTGCGGACCTGAAAGCCAAGTTCAAGGAAAAGTACGGCTACGAGTTGGGCGTACCGGTGAACTGGTCGGCCTATGAAGACATCGCCAAGTTCTTCACCGAAGACGTCAAGGAAATCGACGGCAAGCGTGTTTACGGGCACATGGACTACGGCAAGAAAGACCCTTCTCTCGGCTGGCGCTTCACCGATGCCTGGTTCTCCATGGCTGGTGGCGGTGACAAGGGCTTGCCGAACGGCTTGCCGGTGGACGAATGGGGTATCCGCGTCGAGGATTGCCATCCGGTGGGTTCCAGCGTGACCCGTGGCGGCGACACCAACGGCCCGGCGGCCGTGTTCGCTACCACGAAGTACGTGGACTGGATGAAGAAATACGCGCCACCGGAAGCGGCGGGCATGACCTTCTCCGAATCGGGTCCAGTGCCGTCGCAGGGCAACATCGCCCAGCAGATCTTCTGGTACACCGCGTTCACCGCCGACATGACCAAACCGGGCCTGGCAGTGATGAACGCCGATGGCACGCCGAAATGGCGCATGGCGCCGTCGCCGCGTGGGCCGTACTGGGAAGAGGGGATGAAACTGGGCTATCAGGACGTGGGTTCGTGGACGTTCATGAAGTCCACGCCTGAGAAACAGAAACTGGCTGCCTGGCTGTACGCGCAGTTCGTAACCTCGAAAACCGTTTCGCTGAAGAAAACCATCGTTGGCCTGACGCCGATCCGCGAGTCGGACATCAACTCGCAAGCGATGACCGACCTGGCGCCGAAACTTGGTGGCCTGGTGGAGTTCTACCGCAGCCCGGCCCGCGTGCAATGGACCCCGACCGGGACCAACGTGCCGGATTATCCTCGCCTCGCGCAGTTGTGGTGGAGCCACATTGCTGAAGCCGCCAGCGGCGAGAAAACCCCGCAAGAGGCACTCGACGGTCTGGCCAAGGATCAGGACGCCATCATGTCCCGCCTGGAACGCTCCAAGGCCCAAGCCACCTGCGCCCCGAAAATGAACCCTGAGCGCGATGCGCAATACTGGTTCGACCAACCGGGCGCACCGAAGCCGAAACTGGCGAACGAGAAGCCTAAAGGCGAGACCGTAAGCTACGCCGAACTGCTGAAATCGTGGGAGGCGGCGCGTAAGTAAGGCTGACTTGTAAGAAGCGAACGGCACCGTAAGGTGCCGTTTTCTTTTGTGCCTGATCTATCGCTATCGCGAGCAGGCCAGCCCTGATACCGATTACCAATGACCGAACACAAATCCCACAAAAACAAAAACGGCACCCGAAGGTGCCGTTTCTGTTGACTACCGAATATTGCTTAAGCGATCAACCCGCCAGGCCCGATTGCTGAACCAGGTTCAGCAGCGGTTGTGGGTAGACGCCGAGGAAGAACGCGACCAGGGCGATGGCCAGCAGCATCACGCCGCCTGCTTTCTGTTCCCAGTGCAGTTGCGCATCGTGGCGACGCAGGTTCGGTTCGATCAGGTACAGGGTGACCATGACGCGCAGGTAGTAGAACACGCCGATGGCGCTGCCCAGTACCAGCGAGCCGACCAGCCACCATTGGTGCGATTCGACACCGGTGGCGATGATGTAGAACTTGCCGATGAAGCCAGCGGTCAGCGGGATACCAGCCAGAGACAGCATCATCACGGTCAGTACGGCGGTCAGGTACGGACGGCGCCAGAACAGGCCGCGGTATTCGTACAGGGCGTCCGCGTCACGGCCGTTGTACGGCGAGGACATCAGGGTGATTACGCCGAAAGCACCGAGGCTGGTGATCACGTAAGTGACCAGGTACACGCCGATGGCTTCCACGGCCAGACCCTTGCTCGCCACCAGGGCGATCAGCAGGTAACCGAAGTGGGCGATGGACGAGTAACCCAGCAGACGCTTGAGGTTGCTCTGGGTCAGTGCCAGCAGGTTACCGAACAGGATCGACGCAATGGCGATGATGGTCAGCACGTCGCTCAGCACACCGCTGCTTGCCGCTGGCGAGATCTGGAACAGACGCACCATCACCGCGAACACAGCAACCTTGGACGCGGTAGCGAGGAACGCTGCAACCGGCGCCGGAGCACCTTCGTAAACGTCCGGCGTCCAGAGGTGGAACGGTACCAGCGACAGCTTGAACGCCAGACCGATCAGCATCATGCCCAGGCCCAGTTGCGCCAGCGAGCTTGGTAGGCCAGTAGCCGCCAGCGCCTGACCGATGCCGACGAAGCTCAGGGAGCCCGAGTCTGCGTACAACAGCGCCATACCGAATAACAGGAATGCCGAGCCGGCCGCCGACAGCACCATGTACTTGATGCCGGCTTCCAGGGAACGCTTGTTGAAGAAGGCGTAGGCCACCAGACCGTAGACCGGCACCGACAGCAGTTCCAGACCGATGAACAACCCGGCCAGGTGCTGCGCGCTGACCAGAACCAGGCCACCGGCGGCGGCCATCAGGATCAGCAGGTACAGTTCTTCACGGTTGCCCGGGTAACCCGAACCGCCATCGCCGAGGTAGGCGTGGGCGAGGGTCACACAGGCGAGGGTGGCGACCAGGATCAGCGCCATGTACAGGCAGGCAAAGGTATCGATTTGCAGCAATGGCGTCACAGCCAATGGCGCGACTTTCAAGGCTGGCAGGATCGACAGCAAAGCCAGGTTCAAACCCGCCACGGAAATCAGGAAGGTCTGCGAGTGGTTGCGGCGCCAGGCGATTGCCAGCATCACCACGATAATGGTGAGGCTGGTAATCAACAGCGGCGCTAGCGCGATAAAGTGTTGAGTCGTGAATTCCATAGCGCTCTTACCGGGCCGAAGCGAGTTGAGTGAAGGCGGTGCCGAGCCACTGCTGCACGCCATGCATCGTCGCGGCAGAGGTATCGAGGAACGGTTGTGGGTACACGCCGAGGTAGATCAGCAGTGCAGCCAGCCCGACCACCATGATCAGTTCGCGACCGTCCATGCCATGCAGTACCGCGTCCGATTTGGCCGGGCCGAAGTACGCGCGGTGGATCATGATCAGCGAGTAGACCGAACCGAACACCAGGCCGGACGTCGCGATGATGGTGACCAACGGCGCAGCAGGGAAGGTGCCGATCAGGATCAGGAACTCACCGACGAAGTTACCGGTACCCGGCAAGCCCAGGGACGCGGCTGCGAAGAACAGGCTGAGGGCCGGCAGGTAAGCGATCTTCGACCACAGGCCACCCATTTCACGCATGTCGCGGGTGTGGGTGCGTTCGTACAACTGGCCACTCAGGATAAAGAGTGCCGCGGCCGACAGACCGTGCGCCAGCATCTGCATCACAGCGCCTTGCAGCGCCAGTTGGCTGCCGGAGTAGATGCCGATCAGTACGAAGCCCATGTGGGAAACGGACGAGAAGGCAATCAGACGCTTGATGTCGGTTTGCGCGAACGCCAGGAACGCACCGTAGAAGATCCCGATCAGACCCAGGGTCATGGCGATCGGCGCGAACTCGGCCGAAGCGTTCGGGAACAGCGGCAGGGCGAAACGCAGCAGGCCGTAGGCAGCGGTTTTCAGCAAGATACCGGCGAGGTCGACGGAACCCGCGGTCGGCGCCTGGGCGTGAGCGTCAGGCAACCAGGAGTGGAACGGTACGACCGGCAGCTTGACCGCGAAGGCGATGAAGAAGCCGAGCATCAGGATGTACTCGGTGGTCATCGACATCTTGGTTTTCAACAGGTCGGCGTAGTTGAAGGTAATCACGCCGGTTTCGTTGAAGTTGACCAGTACCAGACCGAGGATCGCCACCAGCATGATCAGGCCGGAAGCCTGAGTGAAGATGAAGAACTTGGTCGCCGCGTAGATCCGGGTTTTCTTGCCGTCCGAAGAACTGTGACCCCAGAGCGCGATGAGGAAGTACATCGGCACCAGCATCATTTCCCAGAAGAAGAAGAACATGAACAGGTCGAGGGCGAGGAACACGCCGACGACACCGCCCAGGATCCACATCAGGTTCAGGTGGAAGAAGCCAACGTGACGTTGAATCTCTTTCCACGAGCAGAGTACCGAGAGGACACCCAGCAGACCGGTCAGCAGGATCATCAACAGCGACAGGCCATCGAGGGCCAGGTGCACGCTGATGCCGAAGCGCTGGATCCAGATGTGCTTGAACTCAATCACCCAGGTCGGATCGGCGCCAGGCGCCGGAGCAAATGAATAGTCGCCGTGGGCCCACAGCCAGAGGCCGAGCGCGAGTTCCAGGGACATGGTCAACAGCGCAATCCAGCGTGGGAGGGTAGAGCCGAAGCGCTCACCCATCCAGCACAGCAGGCCGCCGATGAAGGGAATCAGGATTAGCCAAGGCAGAATCATGACGGGCTCGTTTCCTTTCGCAAATTCGCAAGGTTCATATCAGACCGCTACCAGCACGACGGCGCCAATTACCAGCACGGCACCAGCAGCCATCGAGGCGGCATACCAACGCAGTTGACCGGTCTCGGTACGGCTCAGGGCGGTGTGACCGCCTTTGGCCATGCGCGGGATCAGACCGATGGTCTGGTCGAGCGGGTCTTTGCGCAGCATGTGGCTGATCGCCAGGTACGGCTTGACGAACAGTTTGTCGTAGATCCAGTCGAAGCCCCAGGCCGCGAACCACCAGGCCGAGAGGAAACGACCGATGCCGCTGTTGGCGATGGCAGTGACGAAGCGACGCTTGCCGAGGAACAGCAGCGCGGCCAGCAGGATACCGGCCAGGGCGATGGCGCCCGACGCGATTTCCAGGCTGTGCTTGGCTTCGCCGCCGGCATGGCCGACGCTTTGTGGCAGCACACCGTGCAGCGGAGGAACGATCATTGCGCCGATGAAAGTCGACAGTACGATCAGCACCGACAGTGGCAGCCAGTGGGCAATGCCGTGACCGGCGTGGGCTTCGGTCTTCGCTTCACCGTGGAACGCGATGAAGATCAGGCGGAAGGTGTACAGCGAGGTCATGAACGCGCCGACCAGACCTGCGTAGAGCAGACCGTTGTTGCCGCTGGCGAACGCTTCCCAGAGGATTTCGTCCTTGGAGTAGAAGCCCGCGGTCACCAGAGGCAGGGCCGCCAGGGCCGCGCCGCCGACGATGAAGCTGGCGTAGGCCAGTGGCAGCTTCTTCCACAGACCGCCCATCTTGAAGATGTTCTGCTCGTGGTGGCAGGCAACGATCACCGCACCGGAAGCAAGGAACAGCAGCGCCTTGAAGAAGGCGTGGGTCATCAGGTGGAAAATCGCGCCGTCCCAGGCACCAACGCCCAAGGCCAGGAACATGTAGCCGATCTGGCTCATGGTCGAGTAGGCGAGGATACGCTTGATGTCGGTCTGAACCAGGGCCGCGAAGCCAGCCAGAACCAGGGTCACGCCGCCGACGATGCCGACCAGGTGCAGGATTTCCGGCGCCAGAGTGAACAGGCCGTGGGTACGGGCGATCAGGTAGACGCCCGCGGTCACCATGGTTGCAGCGTGGATCAGTGCCGAAACCGGAGTAGGACCGGCCATCGCATCCGCCAGCCAGGTTTGCAGCGGCAGTTGCGCGGATTTACCGACAGCGCCGCCCAGCAGCATCAGGGTAGCCATGACCATCCAGAAGTCGCCGGCCTGGAATTTCTGCGGTGCCAGCACCAGCAGTTCCTGAACGTTCAGCGTGCCCAGTTGGGCAAACAGAATGAACAGGCCGATGGCCATGAACACGTCACCGATTCGAGTCACGATGAAGGCTTTGAGTGCGGCGTTACCGTTGTTGCGGTTGCTGTAGTAGAAACCGATCAACAGGTACGAGCACAGGCCCACGCCTTCCCAACCGAAGTACAGGAACAACAGGTTATCGCCCAGCACCAGGAACAGCATGCTCGCGATAAACAGGTTGGTGTAGGCGAAGAAGCGCGAGTAACCGGCTTCACCGCGCATGTACCAGGACGCGAACAGGTGGATCAGGAAGCCGACGCCGACGACCACGCCGAGCATGGTCACGGACAGGCCGTCCAGATACAGCGCGAAGTTCGGGGTGAAGCCTTCAACCGCCATCCACTGCCACAACACCTGGGTGTAGTGACCGCCTTCTGGCGGGGCGACGTTGAATTGCCAGATCACGTAGGCGGTCACGATTGCCGACAGACCGATGGAACCCACGCCGATCAGAGCAGCCAGGTTTTCCGAGATGCGTCCACGGGAGAACGACAGCAGCAGGAAACCAATAAGAGGGAATACGAAAGTCAGAAAGAGTAGGTTCATCCGCGCATCTCACTGGCAGCGTCGATATCGAGCGTGTGGAAGCGGCGATACAGTTGCAGCAGGATCGCCAGGCCGATACTGGCCTCGGCGGCTGCCAGGCTGATCACCAGGATGAACATGATCTGTCCATCCGGCTGCGCCCAACGGCTACCGGCAACGATGAAGGCCAGTGCAGAGGCGTTCATCATCACTTCAAGACTCATCAACACAAACAAAATGTTGCGGCGGACCATCAGGCCGACCAGACCGAGGCAGAACAGGATGCCGGCGACCGCCAGACCATGCTCCATAGGGATAGCAGGCATCGTCATTGCTCCTTGGCTTCGTTGCGGCCCAAGTGGAACGCCGTGACGGCTGCGGCGAGCAGCAGCATCGAGGCGAGTTCAACCACCAGCAAGTAAGGACCGAACAGGCTGATGCCCACGGCCTTGGCGTCTACGGTGGTGTGGCCGACGGCTTCACCGGTCTGGTGGGAGAACAGCACATACAGCAGTTCCACCAGCAGCAGCGCGGCGAGGAGGACCGGGCCGCCCCAGATGCCGGGCTTGAGCCAGACGCGCTCTTGCTGAACCGAGGCCGGGCCAAGGTTCAGCATCATCACCACGAACACGAACAGCACCATGATGGCGCCAGCGTAGGCGATCACTTCCAGGACACCGGCAAACGGTGCGCCGAGGGCGAAGAACGTCATCGCCACGGCGATCAGCGAAATGATCAGGTAGAGCAGGGCGTGCACAGGGTTGGTGTTGGTGATCACGCGAAGCGTGGACACCACAGCGATACCCGATGCGAAATAGAAAGCGAATTCCATCTTTCTTCCTTAAGGCAGCAAGCTCTTCACGTTGATCGGTTCGGCTTCATTCTGCGCGGAGCCTTTCGGCTTCCCGGCAATCGCCATACCTGCAACACGATAGAAGTTGTAATCAGGGTTTTTGCCGGGGCCGGAGATCAGCAGATCTTCTTTCTCGTAAACCAGGTCCTGACGTTTGAACTCGGCCATTTCGAAATCCGGCGTGAGCTGGATTGCGGTGGTCGGGCAGGCTTCCTCGCAGAGGCCGCAGAAAATGCAGCGCGAGAAGTTGATACGGAAAAACTCCGGATACCAGCGGCCGTCGTCGGTTTCGGCTTTCTGCAGCGAGATGCAACCGACCGGGCATGCCACGGCGCACAGGTTGCAGGCTACACAACGCTCTTCGCCGTCGGGGTCGCGGGTCAGGACGATACGGCCACGGTAGCGCGGCGGCAGGTAGACCGGTTCTTCCGGGTACTGCAGCGTGTCGCGCTTGCGGAAGGCGTGGCCGAAAATCATCACCAGGCTGCGAAGCTGGGTGTAGAGGCCATGCACGATGTCAAATATGTACTTCATGATTCTCTATCCTCACTGAGCCGCGACGGCGGGCGTGTTGAGCAACACGATCGCAGCGGTCACCAGCATGTTGACGAGGGTCAGCGGCAAGCAGAACTTCCAGCTGAAATCCATCACCTGGTCATACCGTGGGCGCGGAATCGAGGCGCGCAGCAGGATGAACAGCATGATGAAGAACGCGGTTTTCAGTGCGAACCAGATGAACGGGATCTGCGGCAGGATGCCGAACGGACCGTGCCAGCCACCGAAGAACAAGGTCACCAGCAGCGCCGAGATCAGCACAATGCCGATGTACTCGCCGACGAAGAACATGCCCCATTTCATGCCGGCGTATTCAATGTGGTAACCGTCGGCCAGTTCCTGTTCCGCTTCCGGCTGGTCGAACGGGTGACGGTGAGTCACGGCCACGCCAGCGATGAAGAAGGTCAGGAAACCGAAGATCTGCGGAATGATGAACCACAGGTTCTGCGCCTGGTAATCCACGATGTCACGCATGTTGAACGAGCCGACCTGGATCACGATGCCCATCAGCGACAGGCCCATGAACACTTCGTACGACACGGTCTGCGCCGAGGCACGCAAGCTGCCCAGCAGGGCGAACTTGTTGTTACTCGACCAGCCGGCGAACAACACCGCGTAGACCGACAGACCGGCCATGGCGAAGAAGAACAGGATGCCGATGTTCAGGTCCGCCACGCCCCAGGTCGGGGTGATCGGGATGATCGCGAAGGCAATCAGCAGGGCGCTCATGGCGACTACCGGTGCCAGGGTGAAGATCATCTTGTCGGCGAATGGAGGCGTCCAGTCTTCCTTGAAGAACATCTTGATCATGTCGGCGGCGATCTGGAACGCGCCGAACGGGCCGACGCGGTTCGGACCGTAACGGTCCTGCCAGAGGGCGAGCAAACGACGCTCGACCCAGCTGAGCAGTGCGCCACAAACCACCACAGCGAGCAGAATCACCACGGCCTTGAGGACCGCGATGATCACGTCGATCACTTCAGGAGTGAACCAGGTCATTGAGCTGCCTCCTGCAGACCGTCAACGGATTTGCCAAAGATGGCTGGTGGAATGCCGGCGATGCCCGCAGGCAATGCCACCAGGCCTGCACCCAGTTCTTCATTGATACGCAGCGGCAGACGCAAGGTCTGGCCAGCCACGTTCAGGCTCAGCATGGCGCCGTCGTTGACACCGAGGCGATCGGCTTCGGACTTGGCCAGGGCAACATAAGCAGCCGGAATGCGCTCTTGAACCGGAGCGGCTTTCGAAGAGTTCTCTTCGCTGCCGAACAGGTGGAAGAACGGCACGACCTGCCAGGTGCCCTGAGCCGGGTTGAACGCGCGCGGAACGCTGGCGAACCAGTTCAGCGAGTCACCGGTGCTTTCGATCAGGCGGGTGCCCGGGTCGCCAGCGCGGATGTGACCACCGACTTCGTCCTGGAACTTGTTCCAGGCTTGCGGCGAGTTCCAGCCCGGAGACCAGGCGAATGGCACTTGCTGACGCGGTTCAACCGAACCCGAGTAACCTTCCATCGAGAAGGCGAACGCGGTGTCCTTGTCCTGCGGGGTACGCGGTTCATGCACGCTGATGTCAGCGCGCATGGCGGTACGACCGGAGTAACGCAGCGGTTCGCGGGCCAGTTTCATACCCTTGATGCGGAACGCGGCGGACGGTGCGGCATCGACAATGCGGTTCAGGATCGAAGTGCTGTCTGCGACAGCGGCGGTGACGTGGTCCAGTTGGGTCCAGTCAATCGGCTGGTTCAGCAGGGTAGCGCGCAGGGCATGCAGCCAGCGCCAGCCTTCGTGAACCAGGATGCTCGCGTCCATGTACTTCGGATCGAAAACCTGGAAGAAGCGCTGGGCGCGGCCTTCCTGGCTGACCAGAGTACCGTCGCCTTCAGCGAAGCTGGCGGCTGGCAGGACCAGATGCGCGCGATCGCTGGTGGCAGTCTTCTGATGGTCGGCAACGATCAGCACTTTCGCGGCGGTCAGAGCGGCATCAACTTTGGCTTTGTCGGTACGGGTGTACAGATCGTTTTCCAGCACGACGATGGCGTCGGCCTTGCCATCGATCACGGCTTGCAGCGCAGCGTCGACCGATTCGCCACCGAGCATGGCCAGGCCGAGGCTGTTGGCCTCTGGCACGATCAGGCTGATGGAACCGTTCTTCTCGCGCAGCTTCAGGGCTTTGGCGATGTTCGCAGCAGCTTCGATCAGGGCTTTGGAGCCCAGGGAAGTACCGGCGATGATCAGTGGGCGCTTGGCCGCGAGCAGGGCGTCGGCAATGCGCTTGGCCAGTTCGAGGGCTTCAGCGTCCAGGCCTTCAACGGCTGGAGCGCTGGCGTCGAGGGCGTGAGCCACGGCGAAACCGATGCGGGCCAGATCGTCGGGAGCGGCGTGAACGCACTCTTCGGCGATGTCGTCGAGCTTGGTTTCAGCCAGGCTGGCAATGAACAACGGGTTCAGCGCGTGCTGGCCGATGTTCTTCACCGCGGCGTCGAGCCAAGGCTGGACGCGCATGGCGTCGGCCATGTCTTCGGCCTTGCCCTTGACCGATTGACGCAGGGACAAAGCCATGCGCGCAGCAGTCTGGGTCAGGTCTTCACCGAGGACGAACACAGCGTCGTGGTCTTCGATGTCGCGCATGTTCGGCACTGGCAGCGGGCTGTCTTTCAGCACTTGCAGGACCAGACGGATGCGCTCCAGTTCGGCAGCTTCGATACCCGAATAGAAGTGCTCGGCACCGACCAGTTCACGCAACGCGTAGTTGCTTTCGAGGCTGGCGCGCGGCGAACCGATACCGACGATGTTGCGGCCGCGCAGCAGGTCGGCGGCTTTATCCAGCGCTTCGTCGAGGCTCAGCTTGGTGCCGTTCGCCAGCAATGGCTGACGCGGGCGGTCTTCGCGGTTGACGTAGCCATAGCCGAAACGGCCACGGTCGCACAGGAAGTACTGGTTCACCGAACCGTTGAAACGGTTTTCGATGCGACGCAGTTCGCCGTAACGTTCGCCCGGGGAGATGTTGCAACCGCTGGAGCAGCCATGGCAGATGCTCGGCGAGAACTGCATGTCCCACTTGCGGTTGTAGCGCTCGGAGTGAGTCTTGTCGGTGAATACACCGGTCGGGCAGACCTCGGTGAGGTTGCCGGAGAACTCGCTTTCCAGGGTGCCGTCTTCAACGCGACCGAAGTACACGTTGTCGTGGGCGCCGAACACGCCGAGGTCGGTGCCGCCGGCATAGTCTTTATAGAAGCGCACGCAGCGGTAGCAAGCGATGCAGCGGTTCATTTCGTGGGAAATAAACGGGCCCAGTTGCTGGTTCTGGTGGGTACGCTTGGTGAAGCGGTAACGGCGCTCGTTGTGGCCGGTCATTACCGTCATGTCTTGCAGGTGGCAGTGACCGCCTTCTTCACAGACCGGGCAGTCGTGAGGGTGGTTGGTCATCAGCCATTCGACAACACTGGCGCGGAAGGCCTTGGATTCTTCATCTTCGATGGAGATCCAGGTGTTGTCGGTGGCAGGGGTCATGCAAGACATGACGATACGACCACGGGTGTCGTTCTCGTCGGTGTACTGCTTGACCGCGCACTGGCGGCAAGCGCCAACGCTGCCTAGGGCAGGGTGCCAGCAGAAATACGGAATATCGAGGCCCAGAGACAGACATGCCTGTAACAGGTTGTCTGCCCCATCGACTTCGAGCGCTTTGCCGTCTACGTGGATAGTGGCCATGGTTCAAAGTTCTTCGTTGGCCCGGTGTCAGCGGGCGTGGCTAATGGAATCTTGTTATCCGCGTGAATCAACACAGCCGTTAAAGGCGTCATCACACGAAAAGCGAAGGGCACGGACCCTTCGCTTTTTTTAAGCGTTTACGCGCCGACTACGATCGGCCTTGCCAGAGGCGGGACGGCGGCGCTGACAGGCGCGATACCGGCTTCGAACTCTGGACGGAAGTATTTGATTGCGCTGCCCAACGGCTCCACGGCGCCCGGTGCGTGAGCACAGAAGGTCTTGCCTGGGCCGAGGAAACCGACCAGACCCAGCAGGGTCTCGATGTCGCCTGGCTGACCTTCACCGTTCTCGATGGCCATCAGGAGCTTGACGCTCCATGGCAAGCCATCACGGCACGGGGTGCAGAAACCACAGGACTCGCGGGCGAAGAACTGCTCCATGTTGCGCAGCAGCGACACCATGTTGACGCTGTCGTCCACCGCCATGGCCAGGCCGGTACCCATACGGGTGCCCACTTTGGCGATGCCGCCGGCGTACATTTGTGCGTCCAGGTGTTCCGGCAACAGGAAACCGGTACCGGCGCCGCCAGGCTGCCAGCACTTGAGCTTGTAACCGTCGCGCATGCCACCGGCATAGTCTTCGAACAACTCGCGACCGGTGACGCCGAACGGCAGTTCCCACAGGCCCGGGTTCTTGACCTTGCCGGAGAAGCCCATGAGCTTGGTGCCCATGTCTTCGCTGCCTTCGCGAGCCAACGATTTGTACCAGTCCACGCCGTCGGCAATGATTGCCGGCACGTTGCACAGGGTCTCGACGTTGTTCACGCAAGTCGGCTTGCCCCACACGCCAACGGCGGCAGGGAAGGGCGGCTTGGAGCGCGGGTTGGCGCGGCGGCCTTCGAGGGAGTTGATCAGTGCGGTTTCTTCACCGCAGATGTAACGCCCGGCGCCGGTGTGGACGAACAGCTCGAAATCGAAGCCGCTGCCCAGGATGTTCTTGCCCAGCAGGCCCGCTGCCTTGGCTTCTTCCACGGCACGGTTGAGGTGCTTGGCGGCGGTGGTGTATTCGCCACGCAGGAAGATGTAGCCACGGTAGGTTTTCAGTGCACGGGCACTGATCAGCATGCCTTCGATCAGCAGATGGGGCAGTTGCTCCATCAGCATGCGGTCTTTCCAGGTGTTCGGCTCCATTTCATCCGCGTTGCACAGCAGGTAGCGGATGTTGATGGATTCGTCCTTGGGCATCAGGCCCCACTTCACGCCAGTGGGGAAACCTGCGCCGCCGCGACCTTTAAGACCGGCGTCTTTCACGGTCTGGACGATGTCGTCCTGAGCCATGTCGGCGAAGGCTTTGCGCGCAGCGGCGTAACCGTTCTTGGCCTGGTACTCGTCGAGCCATACGGCTTCGCCGTCGTCACGCAGACGCCAGGTGAGCGGGTGAGTCTCGGCCGAACGCTTGATGCGGTTGGCTGGACCGAAAGAAGTCAGGGTCATACGTAGCCCTCGAGCAATTTGGCAACGCCTGCTGGCTGCACATCACCGAAAGTGTCGTCGTCGATCATCAACGCCGGCGCCTTGTCGCAGTTGCCGAGGCAGCAGACCGGCAGCAGGGTGAAACGACCATCGGTGGTGGTCTGACCCAGGCCGATGCCGAGTTTGCTCTGGATTTCGCTGACCACGGACTCGTGGCCGCCGATGTAGCAGACCATGCTGTCGCAGACGCGAATGATGTGACGGCCCACTGGCTGACGGAAGATCTGGCTATAGAACGTCGCCACGCCTTCAACGTCGCTGGCCGGGATGCCGAGGATCTCGCCAATGGCGTACAAGGCGCCGTCCGGCACCCAGCCACGTTCCTTCTGGACGATCTTCAGGGCTTCGATCGACGCCGCGCGCGGGTCTTCGTAGTGATGCAGCTCGTGCTCGATGGCCGAGCGCTCGGTTTCGCTCAGGGCGAAACGGTCTGTCTGGATAAGCGTGCTGTTCATGCTTAGCGGTCCACGTCGGCCATAACGAAATCGATACTACCCAGGTACGCAATCAAGTCCGCGACCATGCTGCCTTTGATCACCGAAGGGATCTGCTGCAGGTGCGGGAAGCTTGGGGTACGAATCCGGGTGCGGTAGCTCATGGTGCCGCCATCGCTCGTCAGGTAATAACTGTTGATGCCCTTGGTCGCTTCGATCATCTGGAAGGATTCGTTGGCCGGCATGACCGGACCCCACGAAACTTGCAGGAAGTGCGTGATCAAGGTTTCGATGTGCTGCAGGGTGCGCTCTTTCGGCGGCGGCGTGGTCAGCGGGTGATCCGCCTTGTACGGGCCTTCCGGCATGTTGCGCATGCACTGCTCGATGATCTTGATGCTCTGGCGCATCTCCTCGACGCGTACGATGCAGCGGTCGTAGGCATCGCCATTGGCCGCCAGCGGCACTTCGAATTCGAAGTTCTCGTAGCCCGAGTACGGGCGCGCCTTACGCAGGTCGAAATCGCAACCGGTCGAACGCAGACCAGCACCGGTGACACCCCATTCCAGGGCTTGCTTGGTGTTGTAGTCGGCGACGCCGATGGTCCGGCCACGCAGGATGCTGTTGTCCAGTGCGGCTTTCTGGTATTCGTCCAGACGCTTTGGCATCCACTCGACGAAGTCTTTAACCAGCTTTTCCCAGCCGCGCGGCAGGTCGTGGGCGACGCCACCGATGCGGTACCAGGCCGGGTGCAGACGGAAACCGGTAATGGCTTCGATCACCGTGTACGCGCGCTGGCGGTCGGTGAAGGTGAAGAACACCGGGGTCATGGCGCCGACGTCCTGGATGTAGGTACCCAGGAACAGCAGGTGGCTGGTGATTCGGAAGAACTCGGCCATCATGATGCGGATGACGTCGACCTTCTCTGGCACCTTGATGCCGGCCAGCTTCTCGACCGAGAGCACGTACGGCAGGTTGTTCATCACGCCGCCGAGGTAGTCGATACGGTCGGTGTACGGGATGAAGCTGTGCCAGGACTGACGCTCGGCCATCTTCTCGGCACCACGGTGGTGGTAGCCGACGTCCGGAACGCAGTCGACGATCTCTTCACCGTCCAGCTGCAGGATGATGCGGAACGCACCGTGCGCCGAAGGGTGGTTAGGACCGAGGTTGAGGAACATGTAGTCCTCGTTCGGGCCGGAACGCTTCATGCCCCAGTCTTCCGGCTTGAAGCGCGCGGACTCTTCTTCGAGCTGCTGCTTGGCCAGGTTCAGGGTGAACGGGTCGAACTCGGTGGCGCGCGCCGGGAAGTCCTTGCGCAGCGGGTGACCTTCCCACGTCGGCGGCATCATGATGCGCGTCAGGTGCGGGTGGCCTTTGAAGTCGATGCCGTACATGTCCCAGACTTCACGCTCGTACCAGTTGGCGTTCGGCCAGATGCTGGTGACGGTCGGCAGGCTGAGGTCGCTCTCGGACAAGGCGACTTTGATCATGACGTCACTATTACGTTCGATCGACATCAAGTGATAGAACACGGAGAAGTCGACGCCGTTCGGCAGCCCTTGACGCTTGGTGCGCAGTCGCTCGTCCACGCCGTGCAGGTCATAAAGCATGACGTACGGCTTGGGCAGGTTGCGCAGGAAAGTCAGGACTTCGACGAGTTTGGCGCGGGCAACCCAAAGCACCGGCATGCCGGTGCGGGTAGCCTGGGCGGTGAACGCCTCGGGGCCAAAACGGTTGTTCAGTTCGACGACCACATCCTGGTCGTCTGCCTTGTAAGGCGGGATGTACAGAGCACTGCCTGTAGTCATGGTTATTTTATCGCTTTCGGTCAACGTAAAGAATGAAGCCAGTTTCTCGTTCTATTAAAGAAGCAGATCTGGATCAGACTTCGTCGGGGCTGCGCAGGTTGGTGACTGCGATTCGCTGTTCGCGGCGCTTTTCCTTTTCGGAAGGCATCTCGGCGCGATACACGCCTTGATCGCCAACGACCCAGGAAAGCGGGCGACGCTCCTGGCCAATCGACTCCTGCAACAGCATCAAGCCTTGCAGAAAAGCTTCTGGACGGGGCGGGCAGCCAGGCACGTAGACGTCCACGGGCAGGAACTTGTCCACCCCTTGAACGACAGAGTAGATGTCGTACATGCCACCGGAGTTGGCGCACGAACCCATGGAAATGACCCATTTAGGTTCGAGCATTTGCTCGTAGAGACGCTGAATGATCGGCGCCATCTTGATGAAGCAGGTACCGGCGATAACCATGAAATCCGCCTGACGCGGCGATGCCCGGATAACCTCGGCGCCAAAGCGCGCGATGTCGTGGGGCGCCGTGAAGGCGGTGGTCATTTCCACATAGCAGCACGAAAGACCGAAGTTATACGGCCACAGGGAGTTCTTGCGCCCCCAGTTGATCGTGCCGTTAAGCACGTCTTCGAGCTTGCCCATGAAAATGTTTTTGTGGACTTGATCTTCTAACGGATCGGAAACGGTTTCCCGTTGGCCAATCGGATACTGCTCGTTAGGAGCATCGGGGTCGATCCTGGTGAGATTGTATTGCATTGCCAAAGCCTCATTGTTTCAGCTTCGCTTGCCGCTTGCGCCGAGCTTCCGGAGCCCAGTCAAGGGCGCCCACTCGGAATAGGTAGACAAGACCTGCCAACAGAATTGCTATGAAAACGAGAGCTTCGACGAATCCGGTCCAGCCGCTTTCGCGGACGGACACAGACCATGCAAAGAGAAAGAGGGCTTCGATATCGAAGATCACGAACAACATCGCGACCAGATAGAATTTGGCTGAGAGCCGCAAGCGGGCGCCACCTGTAGGTAGCATGCCGGACTCGAACGGTTCGTTTTTGCTGCGGCCCCAGGCTTTTGACCCGAGGAGGCTGGAGACGCCCAGCATAAAGGCACAGAGGCCGATGACGCCTAGAAGGAAAATGGCAAAGCCCCAGTTGTGGGCCATGAGTCCTGTCGCTTCGGGCATGCTGGTAATCCTTAACAGAGAGCAAAGGTCTCTGAGCTTGAAAAAGAACAAAGCAGTGACGATATGTCGCAGCAATCAATCCCGCTGATTTTATGGCTAAACACCCGGCAAGTAAAATTCCTATAGCGAAATTATTTATAGGAATAAGGACATTACGTACCCTCAAAGCCCTGTAACCCTTGGCCTGCGGGCATTAGCCGGCATTTCGTCAATTATGTTTTGTAGGGAATGTAACGAACATAGTTGTGGCTAAATGATAATCAATATTGTTTGGCGTGAGATTTAAACTGTTTGCCCTGTGGGAAGTTGGGAAGTTGTCTTATATGCGCGTTACTGCAAGTAGCGGCGGGCTGGGTTTTAGCGGATTTTTCGGGTGGCGATGGCGAGCTGGATCAATGTTTTTCGTCGGGTGCCACGACCCTTGTAGGAGCTGTCGAGTGAAACGAGGCTGCGATCTTTTGATCTTGCCT
>NZ_JBSVXD010000105.1:0-21665 GCF_054070755.1 Pseudomonas sp. SDO5591_S426
ATATCCCTGTGGGAGCGAGCTTGCTCGCGATGAGGTCAATGAAATCACTTCGGCCCAAGAATCTTCGCCAACTTGTCCGGCGACGGCGCGCCTTGCTGCTGTTGCAGCTCACCCTTGCTGTCCATGTAGAAAATCGCCGGGGTGGCCTGCAATTCAAGGTCTTCCATCAACTGCATGTTGGCCGCGAGTTTCGCCTGGATCGCCGGCGGCACATCTTTCAAGGCCTTGAGCGAGCTGCCCTTGCCGGCCGCTTCATGGTCTTGCAGGGCTTTTTGCGGGTCTTTGGCGGCGAGCAGGGCGGCGGACTTGCCGGGGCTGTCTTCGCGGATGATGCCGACCATGATGTGGCGCAGTTGCACCTTGCCGGCCTTGACCCATGGCCGCGCCTGCTCCCAGAACATGTTGCAGTAAGGGCAGTTCGGATCGCTGAACATGTAGACGATGCGCGGTGCATCCTTGTTGCCGTCGGCGATCCAGTTGCTCGCTTCCATCTTGCCCCAGACTTCCTTGGCCATCGGCGCGTACACCAGTTTTTGCAACGGTGCGCTGCTCAGGTCGTTGCCTTCGGCATCGTACAGACTACCCAGCAGCACGTGCTTGCCGTCCGGCGTCAGGTACAGCGCCATGCCACGGTTCTGGTATTGCGCGGCGTAACCACGCAAGCCATCCGGGGCATCGAATTGACCGACGATCTTCGCGCCTTTGGCTTCGATCTTCTTGATCGCCTCGGGCAACTCTTCGGCCTGCACCGATGGCAGATGCAGCAGGGCGGCACCCAGGCTCAGGGTCAGCAGGTGGCGGAGGCGGGGCATGGCAGTTTCCTTGAAGAGGTGGCAGGTACGTTGTCGAAATTTTCCAGGGCTCGGGCCAGGCTGGCTTGCGACAGTTCGCCCAGATGGCTGCCCAGCAGGCGACCGTCGGGGCTATAGAACAGCGTAGTCGGCAATGCCATGGAACCGACGGCCTGGCCCAAACGACCACCGCCGTCGAACAGCACGTTGGACAGGCTCAGGCCCTGGGTTTCCAGAAACGTGGCGACGCTTTGCATGCTTTCGGCCTGATTGACGAACAGGAAGGTCAAATCGGGACGTTGTTGCTGGGCGTTTTCCAGCACCGGCATTTCCCGGCGACACGGCGGACACCAGGTGGCCCACAGATTGATCACCAGCGGGCCGCCCTTGTAGTCGGCCAGTTGCACGGTTTCACCGGCCGCATTGCGCAGGGTGATTTCCGGCAGGCGCGTGCCTTGCTCATAAATGCTCAGGGAGAACGTTGCCAGCAGCCAGAACGCCAGGCCGCTGGCCACGCCAAAGCCCAACGGACGACGCAGACCTGGGCGACGCCAGCCTCGGTACACGGTGGCGAGCACCAGCGCGATCACCCCCGGCCAGGCGAGGAAACCGCCGTCGCGCAGGTCGATGACCTGCCAGGGATCACTGCGATAGTGGCTCCAGTAAACCGCGACGAAACCGATCCGCGCCGCGAGCATGCCGATCAGGAACAGGCTGAACAGCACCGACTCGGGGTTTTCTCCCCCGCGCTTGGCCACCCGCCAACCGACGAACGTCGCCAGTGCCAATGCACTGATCAGCAGCAGGTGGTTAAGCGCGATGGCAAAGGTGCCGAGGGTAAAAGTCAGCATTAACGGGCGTCTCGGGTGGTGGTCCAGCGTTGCAGGAACGTGTCGGCATCGACCTCACCGGTGATGCGCTGGCTGCGACGCTCGACGCCGTCGGCACCGATCCACAACAGGCTCGGTGGCCCCGGCACTTTATAACGGCCGAGCAGTTCACGACTGGCGGCATTGTCGGCGGTGACGTCTAGTCGGAGCAAGCGCACATCGCTCAAGGCTTCGAGCACTTTGGTTTTGCCGAACACCTGTTTTTCCATGACCTTGCACGACACGCACCAGTCGGCGTAGTAGTCCAGCAACACCCACTGGCCCTGCGCTTGCGCCGCATCGAGTTCCCGTTGCAGTGCTTGCGGGTCCTTGATGGTGGTGAAGGCGTCGTGACCGACCGGGACAGCCGCAACCGCCGTGTTTGACGCGCGGTAAACCTGCAGCGGCTTGAACAGATCATCACTGCCGCCCGCCGCGCCGATCATCAACAGACTGCCCCACAAACCGAGCAGCAACGACGTGGCACCGAACAGATGCGCCACGCGACCAAAACCGTCCGATTGCTTCCAGGCGCTGTAGGCCGCGATCAGCAGCAACGCGCCGCACAGGCCGAGCCACAACGATTCATCCAGCACCGGGCGCAGCATCAGCAACGCGGTCGCGAGGAACAGGAAGCCGAAAATGCCTTTGACCAGGTTCATCCAGGCGCCGGGTTTGGGCATGAAGCGATTGCCGACGGTCACCAGCAACAGCAGCGGCACACCGATGCCGATGCCCATGGCGAACAGGATCAGCCCGCCATGCAACGCGTTACCACTCTGCGCGATGTAGAGCAGGGCGCCGGCCAGCGGCGCGGTCATGCACGGACCGACCAGCAAGCCGGACAAGGCGCCCAGCACACCCGCACCGATCAGGCTGCCGCCGCGCTGATTGCGCGAGACGTTTTCCAGGCGATCACGCACCGCCACCGGCAATTGCAGCTCGAAGAAGCCGAACATCGGCAACGCCAGCAGCACGAAAACTGCGGCGAAACTGCCCAGCAGCCAAGGGTTTTGCAACCAGGCTTGCAGGTTCGCCCCCAGGGAAGCCGCCAACACGCCCATCGCCGCATACACCAGCGCCATGCTCACCACGTAACTGCCGGCCAGCGCCAAACCGCGTTTGGGCGAAGCGCCGCTGCCGACAATCAATCCGGCCAGAATCGGCAACATCGGCAACGAGCAAGGTGTGAAGGCCAGCAACAGGCCAAGACCGAAGAACACCAACAAGCTCCAGCCCAGCGCACGTTGTTGCAGGTTGCTGGCCAGGGCTTGGTCGGGCGCTTCATTCGTCGTACCGGACGCAATGGCGCTGCCCAGATCTACGACTTTGGTTTGCGGTGGATAACACAAACCGGCGTCGGCACAGCCCTGATAACTCACGTTGACCTTACCGCTGGCGCCGGCGGGAATCTTCAGTTCCAGGCCTTGACGATAAACCTGCTGCTCACCGAAAAACTCGTCGCTGTGGGATTCGCCTTGCGGCAGCGCAGGGTGCTGATCGGCAGGCAAACCGTCGAATTTCAGCCGCTTCTGATACAGGTAATAGCCGTCGGCAATCTGCCAAAAGAGCTGGGTTTCTCCGGAATCCAGACGTTCAGAGGTGAAAACAAACGCTTTGTCGACGGGCAGAAAATCGGGTTTGGTCTCGAACGGATTGCTTCCGGCCTGGGTCAGGCTGGAGAACAGCAGGGCGACGAGTAGAAACAGCTGACGCATGGAAAAGCCTTATCCTTTGCAAGTGAGCTGCACAATGGGCGGCGGCGATTAACCGATGATTAACCGTGGCGGCCTTGTTGCAGTGACGCTTGCGGCATAATGTCGGCTTAATCGGTCAGCGGCCTAATCAGCATTATTTACACGAGGCTCTCCATGCACGTACTGGTTTGTGAAGACGATGAGTTGATCGCCAGCGGCATCGTCGCCGGCCTGACCGCTCAAGGTCTGACCGTGGAACATGTGGCCACGGCATCTGCTGCGCGGGCGATGCTCAAGGTGGCGGAGTTCGACGTCATGGTGCTCGACCTCGGCTTGCCCGACGAAGACGGTCTCAAGTTGTTGCAGCAATTGCGCCATAACGGTCTGGAACTGCCGGTGCTGATCCTCACGGCCCGGGACTCGGTGACCGACCGCGTCGACGGTTTGCAGGCCGGTGCCGACGACTACCTGCTCAAGCCTTTCGACCTGCGTGAACTGGCTGCGCGCCTGCACACCCTGCTGCGACGGGTGGCGGGGCGCAGTGTCAACCTGATCGAACATGGCGCTTTGACTTACGACCCGAGCAGTCGCGAAACCACGCTCGCCGGTCAGCCGGTCGACCTCTCGCGCCGCGAACAGTCGCTGCTACAAGCGCTGCTGCATAACCGTGGTCGGGTGTTGTCCACCGAGCAACTCAAGGACAGCGTCTACGGTTTCAACGACGAATTGGAGAGCAACGCCCTCAACGTCCACATCCATCACCTGCGGCGCAAACTCGGCAACGGCATTGTCGAGACCGTGCGCGGCCTGGGCTATCGCCTGGGGCCGGCTGATGGCGGAGAACAATCGAAGTGATGAGTTTGCGTTTGCGCCTGAGCCTGACGCTCGGCGCCGCGTTTGCGCTGATCTGGGCGCTGGCTGCGGCCTGGATGCTCAGCGACCTGCGCAACCAAATGATGTTTTCCCTCGACCAGCGCCTGGTGGCGTCGGCGCGGATGGTCGCCGGGTTGATGGAGCAACTGCCGCCGTTGCCGAACAAGGGCGAGGGCACGCATTTCAGCGCCGAACAGTTGAACATTCCCGGGGGCATGGCGTGTCAGGTCAGCTCGTTGCGCGGGGAAATTCTCGCCCGTAGCCACAGCGATCCGGGGCAAACCCTGGAAGCCGAGAAAATGGGTTTCCACGATCAGATGATCGACGGCGCGCCGTGGCGCAGTTTCACCTTGGCCCGGGGTGATCTGCGCATCACCACGGCGGATCGGCAAATCGAGCGTGAGGCGTTGAACATGTCGATCCTGCTGGCCGCTTCGGTGCCGGTGGGTGTGGCATTGCTCGGTTGTCTGTGCCTGCTGTGGCTGGGGATTGGCCAGGGGCTGGCGCCGCTCAATCGCATGCGCGATGCCTTGATGCGTCGCAGTCCCGACTCGCTGGAGCCCTTGCAGGTTCAGCCGTTGCCCAGCGAACTGCAACCGTTGCTTGAAACGCAAAACCAGTTGTTCCAGCGCATCGGCAAGACCATCGAGCGCGAACGTCGGCTGACCGGTGACGCCGCCCACGAATTGCGCAGTCCGCTGACCGCAATCAAGACCCACCTGCAAGTGGCGCGCATGACCGATGGCGCGGCGCGGGATCAATCCCTTGCCCGGGCCGAAGAGGGCGCCGATCGCTTGCACCGGACCCTTGAGCAATTGCTGTTGCTGGCGCGAGTCGAGGGCAGTCTGTCGTTCGACGATGGCGTGCAATGCAGCGCTGAGCAAGTGGCGAAACTGGCGATTCAGGATACGGCCGGCGGTGATCGCCAGCGCATCAAGTTTCAACCGCCGGCCAAGGTGTCTCAGGCACCGGTCAAAATGCCCGCCGTGCTGTCGATTGCCGCGCTGCGCAACTTGCTGGATAACGCCTTGCGCCATACACCCGGCGAGGGTCTGGTGGAACTGAGCCTGCAAACTACCGGCAACCGCGTGCAGTTCGTGGTGCGCGATCACGGGCCGGGCATTGCCGAAGATGACCTGCAACATTTGACCCAACGCTTCTGGCGCAACGGCCAGAGCACCGGTTGTGGTCTCGGCTTGGCGATTGTCCAGGCCATCGTCCAGCGCTGTGGTTGCACGCTGCATTTCGACAGCCGGCCGGACGGGTTGCGGGTTGAACTGACAATGCCGTTGCAACCGGTCTGACCAACTCCCAAACCCCTACATGAAGCCAGATCGCACATCATCTGTAACTTCTCTCCATTGGCCGCCCGGACCGCCCACGACTATCGTTCCTCACACTCAACGGATTGAGGTGACCGCGTCATGGAAGCATCCGTACACACCTGCAAGGCAACCCCGGCCGACGCCGGCATCATCAGCCGCATCATCGAGCGCTCCATTCGCGTCGGCTGTGCGCTCGACCACCGCAACGATCCGCAAACCGTTGCTGCCTGGACCCACAACAACACCGTCGAACACATCCTGCCCTGGCTCAACGACCAACGGTTGTACCTCAACATCGCCCTGTTGCAGGACAAACCGGTGGGCGTCGCCATGGCTTCGGTCAGCGGCAAAGTGGCGTTCTGTTACGTGCAGCCGGAGTGGTTTCGCCGCGGTGCCGGGCAAGCGCTGGTGCATGATCTTGAAGGCTGGCTGATCAACCAGGGTTTGCGCCAGTCCCGACTCAACAGCACACGCACCGGTGAAGCCTTTTATCGGCGACTGGGTTATCGGGTGTGCGCAGAAACATTCGCGGTGGCGGGACTTCATGCCATCCCCATGTATAAAGCCTTGCCTGAGGTCTAAATCGCCGAGCCCCTGATGCGTTTCCAGAACAGGAAAACCTTATTGAGGGGTCGAGAGATGTCAGTCGCTACCAGCCTTATCGAAGATCAGCCGGCCCGGGTCGCGCCGACCGAGACGCTGTATCAGTTCAATGAATCGCCGTTGCTGGCCCGTCAGAGCCGGCAGGAATCCAATGCTCGCAGCTATCCGCGACGCATTCCCCTGGCGCTCAAGCGTGCCAAGGGCATTCATGTCGAAGACGTTGAAGGTCGCACGTTCATCGACTGCCTGGCCGGCGCCGGCACCCTGGCCCTGGGGCATAACCACCCGGTGGTGATCGAAGCCATTCAGCAGGTGCTGGCTGATGAATTGCCGCTGCATACCCTGGACCTGACGACGCCGGTCAAGGATCAGTTCGTCCAGGATCTGTTTGGCCTGTTGCCGCCAGCACTGGCCGCAGAAGCCAAGATCCAGTTCTGCGGCCCGACCGGCACCGACGCAGTGGAAGCCGCGCTGAAACTGGTGCGCACCGCCACCGGCCGCAGCACCGTGTTGTCGTTCCAGGGCGGTTATCACGGCATGAGCCAGGGCGCGCTCAGCCTGATGGGCAGCCTGGGGCCGAAAAAGCCCTTGGGCGCGTTGCTCAGCAGCGGCGTGCAGTTCATGCCGTACCCCTACGATTATCGTTGCCCGTTCGGATTGGGCGGCGCGCAAGGGGTCAAGGCCAACCTGAATTATCTGGAAAACCTGCTCAACGATCCCGAGGCCGGCGTGCAATTGCCGGCAGCGGTGATCGTGGAAGTGGTGCAGGGCGAAGGCGGGGTGATCCCGGCGGATCTGGACTGGTTGCGCGGTTTGCGCCGGATCACCGAAAAGGCCGGCGTGGCGCTGATCGTTGACGAGATCCAGAGCGGTTTCGCCCGCACCGGCAAGATGTTCGCCTTCGAGCACGCGGGGATCATTCCTGATGTGGTGGTGATGTCCAAGGCTATCGGCGGCAGCCTGCCGCTGGCGGTGGTGGTCTATCGCGACTGGCTCGACACCTGGCTGCCGGGCGCCCACGCCGGGACCTTCCGTGGCAACCAAATGGCCATGGCCGCCGGCTCGGCGGTGATGCGTTATCTGGTCGAGCACAAGGTGTGCGAACACGCCGCCGCCATGGGCGAGCGCTTGAGCGAACACTTGCGCATCCTGCAGCGGGATTTCCCGCAACTGGGCGACATTCGCGGTCGCGGTCTGATGCTCGGCGTCGAACTGGTCGACCCGACTGGTGCACTGGACGCTCAGGGTCATCCGCCAGTGTTTGCGCGTCTGGCGCCGCTGGTGCAGCGCGAATGCCTCAAGCGTGGCTTGATCCTGGAGCTCGGTGGCCGTCACGGCGCGGTGGTGCGTTTCCTGCCGCCACTGGTGATTACCGCCGCAGAAATCGACCGCGTCGCCGAGATTTTCGGCCGGGCGTTGGCCGCCGCGACCACCGGCCTGTAAATTTTCCAGGCCCCGGAACGTTCCTTCTACATAGCGGCTGCACGCAGCGTGCAGCCCACCCTACAGTGATGGAGAGACAGCATGACGTCAGTATTCGACCGCGAGGACATCCTCTTTCAGGTCGTGGTCAACCACGAAGAGCAATACTCGATCTGGCCCGACTACAAGGCCGTGCCGGAAGGCTGGCGCACCGTGGGCAAGAGCGGCCTGAAGAAAGAATGCCTGGCTTACATCGAGGAAACCTGGACTGACATGCGTCCGCTGAGCTTGCGCCAGAAGATGGACGAGCAGGCTGTTGCTCACTAAACATCTGCGCTAAAAAAGCCCGCTGGACTGGTGACGGTCAGCGGGCTTTTTGTAGCGGGTAATCCCTGTAGGAGCTGTCGAGTGCAACGAGGCTGCGATCTTTTGATTTGTTCTTAGAACCAAGATCAAAAGATCGTCCGAACGCGGCCCGAGCCTTCGGCAGCTCCTACATCGCCATCGCCAGCAGGCTGGCTCCCACAGGGGCTACGGTGGTCAGCCACTCAACCCCTTGATCACCAAATCCACATCCCCCTCCAGTTCGGCCACCGGATCAGCCGCGTCGACACTCAACACCACCAACCGACTCCCGGCCTCAGCGATCACCGCTTTTACTGCATCGGAAGGCTGGCGATGGTGCAGCACCACGGCCACGTCATTGTCCTTGAGCGTCGTAGCCAATGCCTTCAGCGCCTCAGGCGTCCACTCGGCATCCGGCCGTGCATCCAGGCCAACCAGCTCAAGATTGAGACCGCCAATCAGGTAGCCGAAGTGATCGCTCAGGCTCATCACGCTAAGGTTGTCGGCAGCAGCCAGACGCGCCTCGCTGTCAGCACTGAGCTTGAGCAAACGCTGTTTCAAAGTCGCCAGATTGGCCTCGATCGCAGGCTTGGCCGTGGGCGCGAGGCGCACCAGGTCCGCCGCCATCACGTCCGCCATTCGCCCCATGTTGTTGCTGGCGAGCCACGGCTGACTGTTCAAACCGTCGACCTTGTTGTCAGGCTGCACGGCGATGCCGGGCAGGGCGCCGTCCACGGGGCGGGCGGCGTCGACTTCGATGATGCGGATGTTGCTGCGCCGCGAGATCGGGTACAGCGGATCATCCGGCCACAGCGAGCGCAAGCCGATCACCGCGTCGGCGTCGGTCGCCAGTTTGGCCAGCGCCGGGGCGCCTCGGCCGGTGAAGTAGGCGGTCTGACGGCTTCCGGGCAGATTGTCCGGTGCGGCGCGTTCAAGTTTGACGTCGGTGCCTTTGAGCAGGACTTCGCCCAAACCGTAGGTGATCGGCAACGAGGCCAGTACACGCAGCGGCTTGCTGTTGTCAGCGGCGAAGGACGTTGTGGCCAGCCCGCACAGGGCGACCGCCAGGGTTAACTGGCGTAGAGAAAAAGTCATTTATCCAAGGTTCCCTTTCAGGCTGGGGACGACGCCGCGCGCAATGGCGGACAGGGCGAAGGCGATACCGGCCACCAGAATGATCGCGGCACCGGACGGAATCGGCAGGTCGAAGACGATCGGCGCGAGAATCCCGCACAGCGTGCTGACCGTGGCGATCAGTACCGAGCACCAGAAAAAGCCTTTCAACGATTGGCTGAGCAAACGCGCCGCTGCGGCTGGAATCACCAGCAGTGCACCGACCAGGATCGCGCCGATGACTTTCACCGCGGCAACGGTGATCAGCGTCACCAGAATCACGAACAGATAATCCAGCGACTTCACCGCCACGCCGCGCACCGCCGCCAGTTGCGGGTTGAAACTGGCGAGCATGATGCGGTTGTACAGCGGCAAGGCCAGGGCCATCACCAGCGAGCCGACGATGGCCAGCACCAGCAGGTCATTGCCGTTGACCGTCAGCACCGAACCGAACAGCACGTTTTCCAGAATGTGCACGTTGATCTTGCCCGCCAGAATCAGCAGCAGACTCGCACCCAGTGCCAGGGACACCGAGAGGAACACGCCGATCAAAGTGTCCGGCGCCAGGCCGGTGCGGTTGCGCAGGTAGTTGAGCAGGATGCCGAACAACAGGCAGTAACCGAACAGGCTGCCATAAGGGCCGGTGTAGGGTTCGCCGAGCAGAATGCCGATGGCCACGCCAGTCAACGCTGCGTGACCCACCGCTTCGGAGAAAAACGCGAAGCGCTTGACCACCACCAGCGTGCCCAAACCGCCCAGCACCGGACCGATCAACAACCCTGCGAGCAGCGCGTTGACCACAAATCCATACGCCAGCGCTTCAGGCAGGTAACCCGCAGAGGCCCAGCCTTGGACCATCAAACGAAAGGCTTCGTAACTCATCAGGCAGCGCTCCGTGGATGGGTCGAAAACAGCGTCAGCAGACGATCCGGCGTCAATGCCAGTTTCGGCGTGGCGTCGAACAGCACCCGGCGATTGAGGCCGGTAACGTGATCGGCCAGACGCCCGACGGCTTCCAGATCGTGCTCGATCCACAGCACGGTGATGCCCGCCGCGCGCCAGTCGCCGAGCAAACGCTCGAACACCCGAATCCCGGCTTCATCGAGGGCCGACATCGGCTCATCCAGCACCAGCAATTGCGGTGCTGGAATCAGCCCTTGCGCCAACAACACGCGCTGACGTTCGCCGCCGGACAGCGCGCCCATGCGCCGCTTGCGTTTGTCTTGCATGCCGACCCGCTCCAGGGCCTCGCCGATTGCCCCTGCGTAGTGCTTGCTCAAACCCAGGAAAGCCGGGCGTCGCTGGCACATGGCGGCCATGAAATCGTCGACGGTCATCGGCAGGCCGCGATCGAACTCCAGGGCTTGCGGCACGTAGCCGATGGTCCCCGGTTCGCTCGGCCATTGCAGGCTCAGGCGGCCCTGATGCGGCATCTGCCCCAGCAAAGTCTTGATCAGCGAACTCTTGCCGCCACCGTTGGGGCCGACCAGTGCGTGCACGCTGCCGGGTTGAACCTGAAAGGTGACCTTGTCGAGGATCGTCGTGCGACCGAGAGTCAGGCTGACCTCCGCAAAATCCAGCGTCGGTCCCACACCCTGTAGGAGCGAGCCTGCTCGCGATTGCGGTGTGTCATTCAATGATGATGCCGCCTGACTGGACGCCTTCGCGAGCAAGCTCGCTCCCACAGGGGATTCTGCATCGGCCAGGATGGTTTCTTTCGAGGTCATTTACCCGACTCCTGAATCGCCCGGACCACCGTGTTGAGGTTGCCGGTCATTTCCTTTTCGTACTTGTCGGCGGTGTATTCGCCGTAGGAAATGTGCGACAGCGGATACAGCTTCACTCCGGATTCACGCTGGATGGTGTCGACGTACGTGGATGGGAAATCCATCTCCGAGAAGATCACCTTCACGTCCAGTTCACGCAGTTGGTCGATGGTCTTTTTCAACTGGCTCGGACTCGGCTCGATGCCATGGGCCGGTTCGACCACGGCCGTCACTTCCAGGCCAAATTCGCGCAGCAGGTAGTCGTAGGCGGCGTGCACCGTCGCCACCCGCAGTTCGGCGTTCGGTGCCTCGGTCAGTTTGGCCAGGGCGTCGGCGCGCATCTTGCGCAGGCGTTTGCCGTAGGCGCGGGCGTTCTCGGTGTAGGTCTTGGCGTTGGCCGGATCTAGTTTGCCCAGTTCACGGGCGATGTTGTTGACCTGGGCAATCGAGGCACTGATCGACAGGAAGGTGTGCGGGTTCACCACCTTGCCGGCGCCGCGTGCGGCAACGCCGGTGGCGGCCAGCAGCGGTACGTTTTCGTTGGCTTCGATGACCGGCACGTTCGGCGTTTCGCTGGCGGCGATCATGCGGTCGGCGAAGTCGTCATGCCCGACGCCGTTGAGCACGATCACGTCCAGGCCGCTGATACGCTTGATGTCCTCGGCCCGAGGTTCGTAGGCATGTGGGTTGAAACCGGCCGGAATCAGCGGCACCACTTCGGCCTTGTCGCCGACGATGTTGGCTACGTAGCTGTAATAAGGGTGCAGGGTGATGCCGATGCGCAGGCGCTTGGCCTCGTCGGCGCTGGCCAGGGGTGTCAGCAGGCAGGCCAGCAGGCCGACCAGTGTCAGGCGCAGAACAGAGCGTAGAGATGAAATAGGCATGGGAAAGCGGTCTTCTCTCGGGTGAAGGCGAGGGTTCAGTGTCGGTGCTGGCGGGTCACGCCGGCATCGAATTGCGCGACGATCTGCTGCCAGCCAGCACTTTCAAGCGCGGCGTCGCTGAGGTCGGCCGGGGCCTTGAGGTCGATGGCGCGGTTGAGCCAGATGTCCGGGGCGTCATCTTCTGCGGTCAAACGCATCAGGAACGAGCCGGCCACGCTGGCGGTCTGGCTCTGGCCGAAGTAAGCCTTGGTGTCGAGCAATTGCCAGACATGAGCGCCACGGCTGACGGAGCTGGCGTCCTGGGCAAACGGCGCAAAGCCTTCATCGGCGAGGGTTGCTGGTGTCGGCAGGGTTTGCTGTTCCTGGCGTAGGAGGTGAATCTCGTCCAGCGTCACGCGCAAATCGGCGTAGATGCCTTGCTCGGAAGCGCTGAGGTCGCGGCGGGCATCCAGTTGATGGCTGTTGACGCTGCTCACTTCCTGAGACTCGCTGCGCCAGGCGACCACCGAACCGGCCACCGCCAGGATCATCAGGCACAACAGCAATACGTAAAGGGTTTCATGGCCGGCACCGGCCGGGCGGACGACTTGCGTGGTTGGCGTACTCATGGGGCTTCAATGTCCGCTTGGTCGATTTCGACCACGTGGCCGGGGCCTGCGTCGAACAGCACATAAAACTCGGCGCCGGGCTTCTTGAAAGTCAGGGTGGAGTCGGCGCCGAGCTTGCCCGGCACCAGGATGGTTTCGTCGTAGCCGATCACATCCAGGGTCACGCCCGGTGCGCCGCTGCCGTCGGAGAAACCGCCAGTGCACTTGATCTGCTCGGCGTCGATGGCCTTGCATTCGCACATCGGGTTGTGGGCCAGGGCGCTGGTGCTGAAAGCGGCGCAGAGCACCAGCACCGCGGCGCTGAGAGGGCGGATAACGTTGATCATGGTTTGCCTCCTTGAGTGGTCAACCAGGCGAGGGTGGCGGGGGAGGCCTGGCTCAGAGGAACGGATGCCTGATGCATGGAGCCGTCCCAGCCTTCCATGGTTATCCACAGTTCGGCGTCGGTTTTGGTTTTTTCCGGGATCGGCAACATCGCGCCCATGCGGTACGGCGTGCCGAAGAAAATCACCCCGGCGGCGCGCAGGCTGCGCGGCTTGCCGATGCGCAGGTAAGTCGCCTTGACCTGCTCGCGGCAGCTGTTGCAGAGGGCGGCGTTGAAACTTTTCATGTAGCCGGCGGGGCCATCGAGGCGCGGCGCTTCATTGCGCAACTCGGCCAGGCGCACGCTCCACGGGCCGACCTGCACTTCACCGATTTCCCGCTCGCCCAACCCGGTATCGCCACGGAACAGCGCGGCATCGGCGAAATACTTGGGCATGAAGCCCAGCGGCACCAGCAACAGCAGAACGTTGATGTGGAAACGCCATTTGTGCCAGAAACGGCTCAGCTTTGACCCTGGTTTTTCCGCAGCGAACAGGCTCATTGGCTGACCTCCGTGGTTTCATGGCTGGTCGCCGGGACATTTTCGTTGCGCGGGCGTTTGTTGCTGCGCTTGAGGGCGTTGGCCGTCGCCAGGGCAGTGCGCTTGGTCCAGATCAACAGACCGCTGAGCACCATCATGCTCAGCAGCAGGCCGAAGAAGAACCAGATCAGCTTGATCCAGATACCGCCGAAATCACCGGTGTGCAGCGGACGCATGGACTCGGTCACGAACTCCAGGCCCGAGCGGTCGGATAGCAAGCGCGTGGCGGCAACGTCGCCGGTGTACGGGTTGATGTCCGCGGTCTGGAACATCAGCGGATACCAACTGCGCCCACCCACCGACAGGTAGCTGTAGGCGTTGGCCGGCATGCTGACAAAACTCTCGTCGAGACCGGGAATGCGTTCCTTGGCTTCGCGGATCGCAGCTTCCAGGCTGATCATCGGCGCCGCTGAACCATCGGCGGTGAGCGGCACGCTTTCACGCGGGACCACGGCAGCCACCGGTGCGGTGGAGATGGTGATCTGATTGTCGAACATGAAGGCCTGAATCAGGAACCAGGTGCTGGTGATGGAAATCACCGCGATGAACCAGATCGACCAGATGCCGCTGAGACGGTGGAAATCACCCCAGAAAATCCGTGCGCCATGGCGAATGCGCAGGGTCGGGCGCAGGAAACCTTTCCAGAAACGCTTGTACACCACCAGCCCGGTCACCAGCGAGGCCAGCAGCGGCAGGCTGAGGAACGACACCAGATACCAGCCCCAGCTGTAGCCATTGGTGAACGGCACTAGCCACCAGCCATGCAGCGCGCGGGTGAATGCCTGGAAGTTGAATTGCGGAGCGGGGCCTTGAATGGCGCCTGTATACGGGTTGACGTAGACCGTCAGCGCACGCCCGTCGGGGTAGGTGACGCTGACATCCAGCGCAAAGTGCGATTCGTCGGGACGGCTGATGCTGTCGACAATGATGTCGGGCTCGGCCTTCTTGATGGCGGAGAGGATCTGGTCGTAATTGAGCCGCGGCGCATCGTCCGACGGCTGGCTGGCGCGCATTTGCGGGTTGGCCAGCCAGACGATTTCCTGGCTGACTACCGCCAATGTGCCGGTCACGCAGACGATCAGGACGAAAAACCAGATGGGCAGCGCCAGCCAGCTATGAACCAGGAACCAGAGTTTAGAGCGGGATTTCTTCGACATGGTCAGGGCGTCTTATATCGATGAAAAGGCCTCTACTACGGGCTTCGCAGCGATGAGGTCGATAAAAGTCCAGTCGTGGCTTTTGCCTACGCGAAAGGACTGCATCTATATAGGACGGATGAGCATCCGAAATCCCGAAGGGCGATATGAAAGAAAATGTTTCGTGTTCCGCGCAGGCCGATGCTGGCCTGCGCGGTGCCGCGATCAGCGCAGGAAACCCAGCACTTCGGCAAGCAGCAGTTCAGGGGCTTCTTCGGCGATGTAATGCCCGGCGGGCAACGCTTTGCCACGGACATCGGTGGCGACTTGCTGCCATTCCTTGAGCGGCTCGAAACAGCGCCCGACCGTGCCTTCGGCGCCCCATAACACCAGCAACGGCAGGCTCAGATGATGGCCGGCATCGATGTCGGCGCGGTCATGTTGCAGATCGATGCTGGCGCTGGCCCGGTAATCCTCACAGATGCCACGGGCGGCGCCCGGCAGTTTCAGGCAGCGCAGGTATTCGCCGAAGGCTTGCTCGGTAAACGGTTTGAGTCCGGCACTGCGACTGCCCATCACGCTGCGCAGATAAGCCTCGGGATCGGCGTCGATCAAGGTTTCCGGCAATGGCGCCGGGCGGATCAGGAAGAACCAGTGCCAGTACGCACGGGCAAAGGCTTCGTTGGTTTGCGAATACATCGCCAGGGTTGGCGCGATATCGAGCAACACCATGCGTTGCACGACATCGGCATGATCCAGCGCCAGGCGATGGGCGACGCGGGCGCCACGGTCGTGGGCCAACACCGAGAAACGGTCGAACCCCAAGGCCTGCATCAGCTCGACGTTGTCCTTGGCCATTTCCCGTTTGGAATAATTCGCGTGCAGATCATCGGCGGACGGCTTGCTGCTGTCGCCGTAGCCGCGCAAGTCGGCGGCGACCACGGTGAAATGCTCGGCCAGTTGTTCGGCGACCTTGTGCCAGATGACGTGGGTCTGCGGGTGCCCGTGCAACAGCAACAGGCCCGGCCCGCTGCCGCCGATGCGGTAGGCGATATCCACACCGTTGACGCGGCGCTGGTCTTTCAGGAATCCGGCAAACATGAGTGCCTCCTTGTTCTGATTAGATGCATCCTGAAAGTGTTGCGGCGTGAGGGCAAGGCGTGAAGTGTGGTGTGATTGTTCATGAAGTGTGTTTGATAGACCGCCATCATTGTAGGAGCGAGCCTGCTCGCGATGGCGGTTTATCAAACCCTGAAGATCTCAACCCTGCTGAAACATCTCCTTGGCCCGCTGCTCAATCTGCTCCTGAGTCAGATCCTCTTTCCGCGTGGCCAAAAACCACAGATGTCCATACGGATCCTTCAAAGTCCCGGAGCGGTCGCCATAAAACTGATCCTTGACCTCCGACACCACGGTGCCACCTGCCGCGATCGCCTGTTTGTAAGACTTGTCCACATCGGTCACATATAAATGCAGACCGACCGAAGGCGAGTTGTCCGGATTGCTCAACGGCCCTTGATCGCACGGTGTGCCGAGCATGATCGGGCAGTCGCCGATGCGCAGTTCGGCGTGGCCGATACCGCCGTCGGGCATGGACAGGCGCATGACTTCGATGGCGCCGAAGGCTTTTTTGTAGAACTCGATGGCTTCGCCGGCTTTTGCGATGCCCAGGTACGGGGTGATGCTGTGATAACCCTCTGGAATGGGTTTAACGCTCATGATGGTTTCTCCCTGTTCTTGTTGTGAATTCACTGCTTTCAAGCAGGACCAATAAGTGTAGGAGCTGCCGAAGGCTCGGGCCGCGTTCGGACGATCTTTTGATTTTGATCTTAAGCATTCTTCAAGTTCACAAAAGATCGCAGCCTTCGGCAGCTCCTACAGGGTTAATTCTGTTGTTCATGCCACTGTTCAGCCATCAACAGTGAAGCAACAGATTGTCTGGCCTGAGCATCATCAAACCCTCGAAACACCGCCGAAATCCCCGTAAACACTGGCCCGCGCAGTCAGGCACAGAAGCTGCAATCACTCAGGTATTACCGATACCGAGAGTCTTGTATGTCTGCCTTGCCCGAATCTGCCGTTTATCCGATCAACCGTCCGTCCGCCCACCGGATCGCTGACGGAGCCGAAGCCCTGCAAGTGGCCGAGCGTGTCGCCGCGATCCTGCTGGAGCAGGACGCCGAACGCGACCGTTCGCGCCTGGTGCCCGCCGAAATCGTCGATCTGTTTTCCAACAGCGGCCTGTGGGGCATCACCGTGCCCAAAGCGTTCGGTGGCGCGCAGGTCTCCTCTGCGGTGCTGGCGCAGGTCATCGCGATCATCTCGGCGGCCGATCCATCCCTGGGACAGATTCCGCAAAACCACTACTGCCTGCTGGAAGACATTCGCCTCCAAGGCACGCCGGAGCAGCAGGCGCATTTCTTTGAGCTGGCCTTGCAAGGTCACCGCTTCGCCAACGCCTTGTCGGAGACCGGTGGCAAGAACGTGCAGGACATTCAGACCACCATTCGCCGTTACGGCGACGGCCATGTGATCAACGGCCGCAAGGGCTACTGCACCGGTTCGCTGTATGCGCACTGGCTGGCAGTGCTGGCGCTGGACGAAGAGCAGAAGGGCCAGTTGGCCTTCGTCGAGCGCGGCACCCAAGGGCTGGTGATCGTCGACGACTGGGACAGCATCGGCCAGCGCACCACGTCCAGCGGCACCGTGTTGGCCGAGGATCTGCATGTTCCGGCGTTCAACCTGTTCCCGACCTATCGCTCCTATGAAAGCCCGACCCTGGCCGGCCCGTTCGCCCAATTGACCACCGCCGCCATTGACGCCGGCATCGCACGTGCGGCCCTGCGCGACACCATCGCTTTCGTTCAGCAATTCGCCCGGCCGTGGATCGATGCGGGTGTGGAAAAAGCCAGCGAAGATCCGCTGACCATCATTCAGGTCGGCGGCCTCGAGATTCGACTGGAAGCCGCCGAAGCCTTGCTGGAACGGGCCGGTCATGCGCTGGATGCGGCGCGTCCGGCACCGGATGAAGACAACGTTGCCCGCGCTTCACTGGCCGTGGCCAAGGCCAAAGTGTTGACCACCGAAATCGCCATCGAAGCGACCAACAAACTGTTCGAACTCGGCGGCACCCGTTCCACGTTACGCAAGCACAACTTCGACCGCCACTGGCGCAACGCACGGGTCCACACCTTGCACGACCCGGTGCGCTGGAAATACCACGTGGTCGGCAACTGGCTGCTCAACGGCGTGAAACCGCCGCGTCATGACTGGTCGTGATCATGGCCGAATTGTTCAAGAACATTTACTGGGCCGACATCGGCCAGGCCTGCCTCGACACGCTGAGCATGCTCGGCGCGGCCCTCGGTTTTACTGTGCTTCTGGGATTGCCGCTGGGCGTGTTGCTGTTCCTCACCGGCAAACGCCAGTTGCATGAAGCCGTCGGGATTTATCGGGTGTTGTCGGTGATCGTCAACATGCTGCGTTCGTTGCCGTTCATCATTTTGCTGATTGTGCTGATACCTCTGACCACGTTGCTGGTGGGCACCTCGCTGGGCGTTCCGGGCACCATTCCGCCGCTGGTGGTGGGCTGCACGCCGTTCTTCGCGCGGCTGGTGGAAACCGCGCTGCGCGAAGTCGATCGCGGCGTGGTGGAAGCGACCCAGGCGATGGGCGCCAACACCTGGCAAATCATCCGCTACACCTTGCTGCCTGAAGCCCGGGGAGGGTTGCTGGCGGCGGTGACGGTGACTGCGATCGTGCTGGTCGATTACACGGCGATGGCCGGCGTGATTGGCGGCGGCGGGCTGGGCGACCTGGCAATTCGCTACGGCTATCAGCGCTTCCAGACCGACGTGATGGTGGTCACGGTGGTGCTGTTGTTGATCCTGGTCCAGGCCCTGCAAATGAGCGGCGACCGACTGGTAGCGCGTTACAGCCACCGATAAACATTCAGTTCTAAACCAAAAAAAACCGGCCCCACGTCCGCCCCACGACGGCCACTTGATCTGCCTTGGAGCAACCCATGAAAAAGACCCTGGCCGTTTTGGCTGCACTGATTTCGTTGAGCGTTCACGCCAATGAAAAACTCACGGTCGGCGCCACCCCGGTGCCGCACGCGGAAATCCTTGAATTCGTCAAACCGACTTTGGCCAAGGAAGGCGTGGACCTGGACATCAAGGTCTTCACCGATTTCATCCAGCCCAACCAGCAGTTGGCGTTGAAAAATCTCGACGCCAACTATTACCAGTACCGGCCATTTCTCGATGACTACAACAAGACCCGCCACACCGATCTGGTGCCGGTGGTCGGCGTGCACATCGAACCGTTCGGCGCTTACTCGACCAAGATCAAAAACATCTCCGAGCTGAAGGACGGTGCGACCGTGTCGATCCCCAACGACCCGGTGAACACCGGTCGTGCGTTGGTGCTGCTGCATGAGGCGGGTTTGATCAAACTCAAGGACCCGAGTAATACGCTGGCGACCCAGCGCGACATCATCGAAAACCCGAAACACCTGAAAATTCGTGAGCTGGAAGGTGCGCTGCTGGCGCGTTCGGTCAGTCAGGTGGACCTGGCGTTCGTATTCGCCAACTACGCGCTGGAAGCCGGGATCGACACCAACAGTGCGCTGATCGTCGAGAAGGGCAAGAGCCTGTACATCGAGTTCCTCGTAGCGCGTCCCGATAACATCAACGACCCGGGTTTGCAGAAACTGGCCAAGGCGTTGAACTCCGATGAAGTGCGGCAGTTCATCCTGACCCGCTACAAAGGGCAGATTGCGCCGGGGTTCTAAGCTTCGGTTGATCTTGAGGACGCCATCGCTGGCAAGCCAGGCTCCCACAGGTTTTGTGTGCGTCTTGGAAAACGCACAATCCTGTGGGAGCTGGCTTGCCAGCGATGGCCGCGCCACCTATTTCGAGTCAGGCTCGATGGGTTAAATCGACAGCTGCATCAAGCGCTCGCCCTGCACGTTTTCCGTAGGCCGGCGTTTGTTCACTGCCAGCTCGCCGATCTTGATCAGGCGTGTGCGCGTGACGTTGCGGCTCAGCCCCAACAGCGCGGCGGTGTGCACCTGGTTGTAATGGCTGAAACGATAGGCGGCGCGCAGCAACGCATCTTCGACTTTCTCGTGCAGCGCACCGGCCTGTTGTTCGAAAAGCTTTTGAAAGGCCCGATCCAGCAGCGCTTCGGCGGAGTCGTCGACCTGCGCGTGATAGTCGTCCTGACGCTCGATGCGCATGTTCGACAGGCGCAGGTCATCGCGTTCGATCACGCCGTTGCGGCAAATCAACAGCGTGTGGTGAATGACGTTTTCCAGCTCGCGGATATTGCCCGGCCAACTGTAGCTGCGCAGTTTCAGCTCGGCTTCTTTACTGATGGTGATGCTGCCGTAGCCAAGGCGCTGGCTGTAGGCGTCGATGAAGTGACGGGTCAGCGGCAGGATGTCGCCCGGCCGGTCACGCAGCGGGCTGAGTTCCAGGCTGACCACGTCGAGCCGGTAATACAGGTCTTCGCGGAAATGCCCGGCGTTGATGGCTTTCTCCAGTTGCACGTTGGTCGCCGCGAGTACCCGCACATCAATCGGGATGCTCTTGCGCGAGCCCAGGCGCACCACTTCGCGTTCCTGCAACACACGCAGCAACTTGACCTGGATCGCCATTGGCAAATCGCCGATTTCATCGAGGAACAAGGTGCCGCCGTCGGCCTCTTCGAACCAGCCGGCCTTGGCACTCAACGCGCCGGTAAACGCGCCTTTTTCATGGCCGAACAACTCGGCCTCGACCAGGGATTCGGAGAACGCGCCGCAGTTCACCGCCACGAACGGCCGGTTGCGGCGGGCGCTGAGGTTGTGGATATGTCGCGCCACCAGCTCTTTGCCAGTGCCGGTTTCGCCAATGATCAGCACACTCGCTTCGCTCGGCGCGACCTGTTGCAGATGCGCGAGCAAGGCCTGGGATTTCGGGTCTTCGAATACCTGAGCTGTGGCGCGGATCGACGTGGCCAGAGCGGGCGAGGGCGGTAAGGTCAGCAGTTGCATGGGGCACGCTCCTTGATTGGAAAGCTATGAATAGAAAGTCGGAATCGGCAGGGCCTGGTTCAGCGCCCAGTCACCCAGCTCGTGGAGTTTGTAATCCACCGGGTCATGCAGGGTTTGCGTACGCAGGTTGCGCCAGTGGCGGTCCAGTCGCAGTGATGCGTGGGTCGAGCGCGCGCCGGTCACTTCGAACAAGCGGCTACACAACTCAAGACCATTGCGCGTGGCCGCGACCTTGGCCGTGGCGATAGCGGTGGCCAGATGGCCGCGCTCTTCAGCGCTGAGGTTCGGACCTTTGGCCCAGGCCTTGTCGAGCAGTTCGGCGGCCCGTTCCACCAGCAGCCGCACACCCTCGAGGGCCACCCAGAATTCGCCGTAGTGGCCGAGTACATAAGGGTCCTGGGACACATCCTGAGCGGTGGATTTATGCCACGGCCGGGTTTCGGTCAGCGTGTATTGCCGCGCTTCTTCGAAGGCGCCTTCGGCGATACCGAGGAACATATGGGTGAACGTGAGCTGGGCGATCAGCGGGCGCAGACAGGCGAACGGTGTACTCAACGGACCCGGATCGAGCAGCAGTTCCGACTCTTCGACCCGTACCCGTTCGAACGTGGCACTGCCGCTGTCGGTCTGGCGCTGGCCCATGTTGTTCCAGTCGTTGTGCAGGGTGATGCCGCTGCGCCCGCTGGGGATTGCGGCGATCAACAGCTTGCCGCCGGCACTTTCGTCCACCGCCGAGGCGATCAGCATTTGCGAATCGCTGGCGCCGGAGCAGAAACTTTTCTTGCCGGAAAACTCACGCCAGCCGCCGAGTTTTTTCACCACGGTGCGGGTGTCGAGCGGGTTGAGGGCGTTGCCCCAGAACCAGTTCTTGCGCGCGGTCTGTTCAAACCACGGCTGCCATTGTTCCGGCCGGGCGAACAGGCGCACGGTGGCAAGCATCAGGTGATGAAAGCCGAATACATGGGCAATCGAACTGTCGACCTTGGCGAACTCGCGCACAACGGTCAGGGTTTCACTCCAACTGGCGCCGAGGCCGCCCAACTGGGTGGGAATGCTCAAGGCGAGCAGACCGCTGTGGCGCAGGGCGTCACGCTCGGCCTTGGGTGTACCGCCACGCTCGTCGCGCTCGACGGCGGTCAAGGCAAACTCCGCCGCCAAATGGCGGGCGGTTTGCAGCGGGGATATCAGGGCGCTGTGCGGCTTGGCAGTCACGCGGGTTTCCTTATTGAACGGACCCTGTAGGAGCTGCCGAAGGCTGCGAACTTTTGACTTTAAAGATACTTATCCGT
>NZ_JBSVXD010000106.1:0-21542 GCF_054070755.1 Pseudomonas sp. SDO5591_S426
CGAAGGCTGCGATCTTTGCTTTGGTTCTTTTGCTTAACAATTAACTCCAGCATAAAAGGTTGAACGCTCGTCTCGGCCAAGGGTCAAGTGAAACAGGCAGCCCATAGTGGCACTCGTGCCAGTTGCCTCGTTCCCCTTAGTCAAGAGAGGGCATTTTTTGTCTACATCCAACGAGTTGATCAGCGCAAAAGCCGCCACCGGCATCGAGGGCCTCGATGACATCCTCAGTGGCGGATTGTCCCGCGGCCATGTGTTTTTGCTCGAAGGTGAGCCAGGCACCGGCAAGACTACGGTCGCCCTGCACTTTCTGTTAGCCGGTGCCAGAGCCGGCGAGCGCTCGTTGTACATCACCCTGTCCGAAACCGAGCGCGAATTGCGCCAGGGTGCGCGCTCCCACGGTTGGGAACTGGACGACAACGTCTGTATCTTCGAACTGACGCCGCCGGAAAACCTGCTCAATGCCGAGCATCAGCAATCGCTGCTGTACTCCTCGGACCTTGAGCTGGGTGAAGCCACCCGGCAGATTTTCGAAGTGGTCGAGCGGTTCAAGCCGTCTCGCGTGGTGCTCGACAGCCTGTCCGAGATCCGCTTGCTGGCGCAAAGCTCCCTGCGCTATCGCCGTCAGATCCTCGCGATCAAGCACTACTTCGTACGCTACGACGCCACCGTCGTGCTGCTTGACGATCTGACCACCGAATCCCTCGACAAAACCGTGCACAGCGTTGCCCACGGGGTGATTCGTCTGGAGGAACTGACCCCAAACTACGGCGCCGAACGGCGGCGTATTCGTGTGGTGAAGTATCGCGGCCAGAAGTACCGTGGCGGCTTCCATGACTTCACCATCATGGGCGACGGCGTGCATGTGTTTCCGCGCCTGGTGGCCGCCGAGCATCGAGGCGCCTACTTGCGCCAACAGTTGACCAGCGGCATCAAGGCAATGGACGCCTTGCTCGGCGGCGGCATCGAAACCGGCTCCAGCACATTGATACTGGGCCCGGCCGGCACCGGCAAATCCCTGATCGCCATGATCTTCGCTTCGGCGGCCGTGGCCCGTGGCGAGAAAGCCGCATTGTTCATCTTCGATGAAGAGCTCGGTTTGCTGTTCGAACGCATGAAGAACATGGGCATCGACCTGCAGGCACTGCAAGACACCGGCAACCTGTTGATCGAGCAAGTGGACGCTGCCGAATTGTCCCCCGGCGAGTTTTCCCACCGCGTGCGGCGCGCCGTCGATGAAGGCGAGATCAAAACCGTGGTGATCGACAGCATCAACGGCTATCAAGCGGCGATGCCTGAAGAAAACGCCCTGGTCTTGCACATGCACGAGTTGCTGCTGTACCTCAACCGAAAGGGCGCCGCGACCTTCATGACCGTTGCCCAGCATGGCCTGGTCGGCGACATGCAGGCGCCAGTCGACATCACGTATCTGGCGGACACGGTGATTCTGCTGCGCTATTTCGAAGCGTTGGGCAAAGTGCGCCGAGCGATTTCGATCATCAAGAAACGAACCGGCAGCCATGAGTCGACCATCCGTGAATATCGCATCAGCTCGACAGGCATGACCATCGGTGAACCGCTGGAAGCATTCCAGGGCGTGTTGCGCGGCGTTCCGACTTACCTGGGTGCGAGCATTCCCTTGCTCGGGGATGAAGCGCCGTGATGCCTCAGCCAGCAACGTCCGAGCGCGCGATCATTCTCGCGCCGCTGGGACGTGACAGTCAGATTGCGCTGATGCTGCTCAAAGAGGCAGGTTTCGATGGGGTCATCAGTGCTGATCTGATTGGGCTATGTACGGAACTGGAACAAGGCGCGGGTTTGCTGCTGATTTCCTCCGAAGCCTTGCTTGGCACTGATCTCCAACCGCTTTTAGTGCTGATAGAGCAACAGCCGGCCTGGTCGGATCTGCCGATTGTGTTGCTGACGCATCACGGCGGCCCGGAGCAGAACCCCGCCTCACGCTTCGGCCCGCTACTGGGCAACGTCACGTTCCTCGAACGGCCTTTTCATCCTGAGACCTTGGTCAGCCTGGTGACCACCGCCCTGCGTGGCCGACGACGACAGTATGAAGCCAGGGATCGGCTGGTGGACTTGAGTCAAAGCGAATTGCGCCTGCAAAACACTCTGGAAACCCTCGAGCAACAGGTTGAAGAGCGCACCGCTCAACTGCGCCAAAACGAGGAAGTGCTGCGCCAGTCGCAGAAAATGGAAGCGGTCGGCCAACTCACCGGCGGTATTGCCCACGACTTCAACAACATGCTGACCGGGATCATCGGCAGTCTGGAGCTTCTGCGTCGGCGCCTGAGTCGTGGCCGCACTGAAGATCTGGACAGTCTGATCGATCTGGGGGTGACGTCCGCCAACCGTGCCGCCGGCTTGACTCACCGGCTATTGGCGTTTTCCCGTCGCCAATCGCTGGATTCCAAACCCGTGGAAATGAACACCCTGGTGGTGTCCATGGGTGAACTGCTGCAGCGCAGCATCAACGAAAGCATTCGCCTGGACATGCAGTTGTGCGAGCAGTTATGGGTGGCCGAGGCCGACCCCAATCAACTGGAAAGCGCCCTGCTCAACCTGGTCATCAATGCCCGCGACGCCATGCCCGATGGCGGAAGGCTGGTGGTGCAAACCTCTAACCAGCGTCTGAACGCCGACTTCACCGAAGCCCACAGCAACCTCGAACCGGGGGATTACGTGGTGCTCAGCGTCACGGACAATGGCTGCGGCATGCCGCAAAGCATCATCAACCGCGTCTTCGATCCGTTCTTCACCACCAAGCCGATCGGCCAAGGCACCGGTCTTGGCTTGTCGATGATCTATGGCTTCAGCAAACAATCGCGGGGCCACGTGGCGATTCAAAGCAAAGAGGGTGAAGGCACCACCGTGAACCTGTTCTTGCCGCGCTTCGGTGGCGAGCCACTGCAAGAAAGTCCGGTCGATAGCCAGCATCCGCTCTTCGCGCAAAATGGTGAAACGGTGCTGATCGTCGAAGATGATCCGGCGGTGCGGGTGTTGGTGAGTACCGTACTGAGCGAACTGGGATACGCCTTCGTCGAGGCCGGCGATGCGGACGGCGCGATGCCGATTCTCGACTCGGGGCAACGTATCGATCTGATGATCAGCGATGTCGGGTTACCCGGCATGAATGGCCGGCAACTGGCGGAAATAGGCCGGCAATACCGGCCTGAGCTCAAGGTTTTGTTCATCACCGGCTACGCCGAGCACGCGGCGGTGCGCGGCGGTTTCCTCGACCCAGGCATGCAGATGATCACCAAACCGTTCACCTTCGACCTGTTGACGGCGAAGGTGCGGGAGATGATCAGTGCCTGAAACACAATTGTGCAGGAGCTGCCGAAGGCTGCGATTCACATCAAGATCAAGGGATCGCAGCCTTCGGCAGCTCCTACAGGGAATCAGGAAAGCATCTCTTCCATGATTTCCGCCAACACATCCAGGTCGAAAGGTTTTTCCAGGATCGGTGCCTTGGTGGTGATCGGGCTGCCCGTCTCACGGATTTCCTGCGGGTAACCACTGATAAAGATCACTTTGAGATCCGGTCGCAGTTTCACGGCAGGTTCGGCGATCTGCACGCCGGAGATTCCGCCAGGCAGCCTGAAGTCGGTAATCAGCATGTCCAGGTGCGGTTTGCTCGACAGGATATCGAAGGCCTGTTCGCCGTTTTCCGCCTGCAACACGCGATACCCCTGCCCCGACAGGTAATCTGTCAGCACCATCAGGATTACCGGTTCGTCCTCGACGACGAGGACTACGTCTTGTGCATCTTCACTCATGGGAAGCCTTTGTTCGGTCTATAGCTGCTGATACGACCGTGGGGTCGATCAGAGGTTGCGTTTATCTGGCTGTTTTCCTACAGCGGTAGACAAACGCGAAACAGGGCGCCTTCGCCAATCCGGCTGTCGACGGTAATGGTACCGCCATGGGCGGTGACAATCTGTTCGGAAATAAACAATCCCAGGCCCAGCCCGGCGACCGCGTGTTTGGCCGACACCCGCTCGAACTGCTGGAAAATCCGTTGCTGGTTTTCTTCGCTGATGCCGATCCCGAAATCCCGGACCTCGACCCGCGCCTCGCCGTTTTCACTGTACACCTTCACGTTGATCGGGCTCTTGGCACCGTAACGCAAGGCGTTGGTCAGCAGGTTGGAAATCACCTGTTCAATGCGGAATTCATCCCAGTTGCCGATTACCGGTTGCTCGGCGTCGAGGGAAACGGAGGCTTCGGCGGCCTCGATCTGTTGGGCAAAATTCTGTAACAAGCCATTTACCAGCGTCGACAAATCAAACAGCGTCGGCCGGATCGACAACTTGCCGGTGCGGATGCGCGACACATCGAGCATGTCTTCGATCAGGCGGATCAGGCTTTTGATCTGCCGTTCGTCGCGGTCGACCATGGCGTGCATTTTGTCGAGGCTGAACGCGGCGGCGTTGTCTCGCGCCAGGTGCATCTTGCGCAATTGAGTTTCGAGAATCAGCCCATTGAGCGGCGTGCGCACTTCGTGGGCGACGATGGACATGAAGTCATCGCGCATGCGCACGGCCTGCTGCAGTTCAAGCTGGGTGCTCTGCAACTGCGTGAGCAACGCTTCCTGCTCGCGGCGGCTCTGCTCCAGGGCTTCGACCTGCTGCTTCATCGCCTTGCTCTGGCGGTACAACTCGACGAACACGTTGACCTTGCTCTTGACCGCATGGATATCCAGCGGCTTGTGCAGAAAGTCCACGGCTCCGCTTTCATAGCCCTTGAACGCATAGTTGAGCTCGCGGCCGGCGGCGCTGACGAACACGATCGGGATGTTCTTGGTCTTCTCCGTGCCACGCATCAACTCGGCCAGTTCAAAGCCGTTCATGCCGGGCATCTGCACATCGAGAATGGCCATGGCGAATTCGTGTTGCAGCAACAGCGACAAGGCTTCGTCGGCCGATTGTGCCTTGTACACGATGCGGTCTTCGCGCTTGATCAGCGCTTCAAGTGCCAACAGGTTCTCCGGCAGATCGTCGACGATCAGCAGTTTGGCCGGGATATTACTTAGCATGCGATTTGTTCCAGCTCGACAAGCAAACTGCCAATGTCGTTGATTGAGAGAATGCGGTCAGGCTGCTGGATGTCCAGCGCTGCCTGCGGCATGGTCGCGACCTGAGCTTCGTTGGGGTCCTGCACGATTGTCAGGCCGCCATGCCGCTTGACCTGCGCCAGGCCAAAGGCGCCATCGCGATTGGCGCCGGTCAGCAACACGGCGGCCAGGCGCGAGCCGTAGGCATCGGCGGCGGATTCGAACAGGTAATCGATGGCGGGCCGCGAATAATGCACGCGGTCCTCCAGGCTCAAGGAAAAACTGCGGTCCTGCTCCACTGACAAGTGATAACCGGGCGCCGCGAAATACAGCGTTCCGGCTTCAATCGACGTTTTGTCGCTGGCCTCCAGCACCGGCAGGGCCACGCGCCGGGAGAAGACTTGTGCCAACTGGCTGCGGCGCTCGTTCGGCAAATGCAGGACTACGATGATCGGCAGCGCGAAACCTTCTCGCAGCCGCCCCAGGATATTGAGCAGCGCCTCTACGCCACCGGCGGAGGCACCGATCACGATCGCTTCTATGGAAGGCAAAGCTGTTGCACTGTTCATGTTTTGCGGTAGATCCGTTCTTGTTTGACCAACGGCTCGAACTGATTGCCAAAGGCCGAGAAATCCGGGGTTTCCTTACTGCCCAGCACCAAAAAGCCACGGTGGCACAGCGACTCGTGAAACAAACCGAAGGCTCGATCCTGAAGCTTTTTATTGAAATATATCAATACGTTACGACACGAAATTAATTGAGTTTCTGAAAACACACTGTCGGTTGCCAGGCTGTGATCGGCGAAGGTCACGTTTTCGCACAACGACTTGTCGAAAATCGCGTAACCGTAAGCCGCCGTGTAGTAGTCGGCGAACGACCGCTGGCCACCGGCCTGCTGGTAATTGGAAGTGTAGGCGCGGACATTCTCCATCGAGAAAATCCCTTGCTTGGCTTTCTCCAGCGAGCGCGGATTGATATCGGTGGCGTAGATGATCGTGCGCTCGAGCAGGCCCTCTTCACGCAGCAGGATCGCCATCGAATAGACCTCTTCACCGGTGCTGCAACCGGCAATCCAGATCTTGATCGACGGATAAGTCTTGAGCAGCGGCACTACCTCGCGGCGTATCGCCAGGAAGTGCGAAGGGTCGCGGAACATCTCGCTGACCGGGATCGTCAGCAATTGCAGCAGCTGCATGAACGCAGTCGGGTCATGCAGGACTTTTTCCTGCAGGGCCGAGATGGTATTGCACTCGAACTGGCTCAGCGCATGACCCACCCGACGCTTGATCGACGCGCCGGAGTAATCGCGAAAATCGTAGCTGTACTTGAGGTAGATCGCCTCGATCAGCAACCGCAGTTCGATCTCACTATTGCGAGTCAGATTGCTCTCCACTAGATACGTTCCATTTTCGGTAACCACACACGAATCAGTGAAAACAGGCGATCCAGGTCGATGGGCTTGGCCAGGTAGTCATTGGCGCCCGCCTGCAGGCAGCGCTCCTGATCATCCTTCATGGCCTTGGCCGTCACCGCAATGATCGGCAGCTTGCGCCAGCGCGGGTCCTTGCGGATCTCGATGGTGGCTTCGAAACCATCCATCTCCGGCATCATCACGTCCATCAACACCAGATCGATGTCTTCTACTTCATTCAATCGATCAATCGCTTCCCGACCGTTCCGGCCGATGACCACGACTGCACCCTTTTGCTCCAGCGCACTGGTGAGGGCGAAGATGTTGCGCACATCGTCGTCCACCAGCAGCACCTTGCGTCCCTCGAAGACCTTGTCGCGGCTGCGCGCGGTCTTGAGCATCTTCTGACGCTCATGGGACAACCGGGATTCGACTTTGTGCAGAAAGAGTGTCACCTCATCCAGCAAACGCTCGGGCGAACGTGCGCCCTTGATGATGATCGAGCGTGAATACTTGCGCAGTTCGGCTTCTTCATCGCGGGTCAGGTTGCGTCCGGTGTAGACGATGACCGGCGGGAACGAGCAGATTTCTTCGGTGGCCATGCGTTTGAGCAGGTCGTTGCCGAGCATGTCCGGCAGCTTGAGGTCGATGATCATGCAATCGAAGATCGTGGTGCGCAGCAGGTCCAGCGCCTCTTGTGCGAAACCGACGGCGGTGATTTCGATGTCGTCGTCGCCGATCAAGCGTGAAATGCTGTCGCGCTGCAAATCGTCGTCTTCCACCAGCAGTACGCGCTTGACCTTCTGGGTCAATTTGGCTTCCAGGCGCGCAAATACATCCTTGAGTTCTTCACGGGTGGTCGGCTTGACCGCGTAACCGATGGCGCCCATGTGCATCGCCGCTTCCACTCGATCTTCGACCGAAATCACATGCACGGGGATGTGTCGGGTTTCGGCGTGTTCCTTCAGGCGTTGCAGCACGGTCAACCCGGAATGATCCGGCAGACGCATGTCCAGCAGGATGGCGTCGGGAATGAACTGCCGGGCCAGGTCGTAACCTTCGTCGGCGCCGTGGGCCACCAGGCAGTGGTAACCCAATTCATGGGCGAGGTCGTAGAGGATGTGTGCGAAGTTGGGTTCGTCTTCCACCACCAGAATGCAGCGCGTGCCAAACGGTGCCTTGGCGCGGTCATCGTTGAAACGCGGGATATCGACTTCGGCGATCAATGGTTTCAACTGCGTAGCGACAACGCTCGGCGCGGGTGCCGCCGGCAGCGAACGCATCGGCTCAATCGGGCCTTCGCCCGGCTCTACATATTGTTGCGGCAACACCAGGGTAAACACACTGCCCTGCCCCGGCGTGCTGGACACGCTGATCGAGCCGCCGAGCAACGCCGCAAGGTCACGGGAAATCGACAGGCCCAGCCCCGTGCCGCCATAACGGCGATTGGTGGTGCCATCGGCCTGGCGGAAGGCTTCGAAAATACTTTCCTGCTGATCATCGGCAATGCCAATGCCGGAATCGCGGACGATGAAGGCAATGCCGTCGTTCGGTGCAGTGGCAACACTCAGGCTGACTTTACCTTGCTCGGTAAACTTCACCGCGTTGGACAAAAGGTTCTTGATCACCTGCTCCAGACGCTGACGATCAGTGAACATCATCGCTGGTGAACCGTCCTGCAACTCGATCTGGAAATCCAGTTGCTTGTCTTCAGCCAATGGCTGGAACATCCCGCGCAAACCGTCGACCAGGCGCGCCACGCTGGTGTTTTCCGGGCGGATTTCCAGCTTGCCTGCCTCGACCTTTGAAATGTCGAGAATGTCATTGATGAGGTTGAGCAGGTCATTGCCGGCGGAGTAGATCGACTCGGCAAACTTGACCTGTTCGGCGCTGAGGTTTTCCTGAGGGTTCTCCGCGAGCAACTTGGCCAGGATCAGCGAACTGTTCAGCGGTGTGCGCAGTTCGTGGGACATGTTGGCGAGGAATTCGGACTTGTACTTGCTGGAGCGCTGCAACTCTTCGGCGCGCTCCTCGAGCTGAGTTTGGGCCTGATTGAGTTCGGTGTTCTTCAGGTCCATGGCATCGCGTTGCTCGGCCAACACCTCGGCCTGTTCGGCCAATTGCTCATTGGTCTGCTCCAACTCGACCTGCTGGGTTTCCAGATGCGCCTGGGACTCCTTGAGAATCCGTGACTGCTCTTCGAGCTCTTCGTTGGCAGTCTTGAGTTCTTCCTGCTGGACCTGCAACTCTTCGTTGAGCTGCTGGGTTTCGGCCAGCACTTCCTGCAAGCGCTGGCGATAGCGCGCCGCTTCGATGGACGTGCCGATGTTACCGGCAATCAGTTCCAGCAGCTCAATGTCACGATCGTCCAATGGACGCAGGAAACCCAGTTCGATAACGCCATTGACCCGGTCATCATCGCTGGTCGGCACCACCAGCACACTGGCCGGCAAACCTTCGCCGAGGCCGGAACTGACCTTGAAGTAATCGCTCGGAACGCTATCCAGGCGAATCAGCCGCGCCTGTTGCGCGACCTGACCGACGATGCCTTCTTCACTGTAGATATGTTGTTCAACCGCCTCCTGCTCACGGGACAGACCGTAAGACGCTACGCGCCTCAGGCCGCCATGTTCCTCGCGGACATAAATCGCAGCCACGGCGCTGCCCAGGTACTGCGCGCAGAATTGCAGGATGTTGCGTCCCAACAGGTTGAGCGACAACTGCCCCAGCACTTGTTCAGCCAGTTCAGTCTGGCCATTGCGCAACCAGGCCTGACGTTCCAGCCGCTCGGCGCTGGCCTGTTGCTTGGCAAGATTGGCGCTGTACTGTTGCGACAGGTTGACCAGATCGCGACGGCCGACATATGCCAGCAAGCCGCTGATAGCAACGATGAACAACAGGTAAAGGGTGATGCTCCAGACCGTGGTGCGGCGCACTTCCTCGTTGCGCGTGGCACGCAACTGTTGCTCCATGTCGATTACGTCTTCGAACTGCTTGCGCACCTCGTCGGTCAGGCGCTTGCCTTTTCCGGCCCGGACCGCGCCGCGATAATCGCCGCTGGTGCGCTGCAAGTCGATCATGGTTTGCGCGTAAGCGGCCCACTCCTGCTGCAAGGCCTGTAGTCGGTGCAAACGGTCGGTCTGCGCCGGGTTATCGGCGGTCAGTTCGAGCAAGGTATTGAGTACGACGTCGATCCGCGGCTTGGCCGTTTCGTAGGGTTCGAGAAACTTGTCGTCGCCGCTGAGCAGGAAGCCGCGCATACCGGTTTCCAGGTCGACGGTCAGCTTGACCGCCTCATTGGCATTATTGATCACCCGGTCTGTGTGCTCGACCCACTGGATCGTCGACAGCAAATAAGTAATCAGCGACACGAAAAAAACCGCACTGATCACGCCGACACCCAGCGGCAGGCTGATGTTGCGGCTCAGGAGTTTACGGAATCGTTGCTCATCAACCGAAGACGCGGTGGTCATAATCAGGCCTTGTTGAACGGGTGAAAACCAAGGAGTTTGCCCCAAAACTGGCGCATTGATCCAATTTTCTCACGCGTTTACGCGCGAAGTCCTACATTCAGCTGCTCCCGTGCCGAAGGAGCGGTTATCCTTCTCTCTATTCTTTTTATAGCGCGTTGGGAACTTGTCGGGATCCGCCACTTACTCATGCAAGAGGGCCGGCGATTTCGATCGACCGGCAACCGCCCATCCAAATTGAGACCCCCACTATGTCCACCAACGCCTCCACCATCCTGGTCGTCGAAGACGACGCCATCGTGCGCATGCTGATTGTCGATGTGCTGGAGGAACTGGAGTTCAATGTGCTGGAGGCTGACGGCGGCGAGCAGGCGCTGAAAATTCTCAACGACGTTGATCAGCACATTGACCTGATGATGACCGATGTTGGTTTGCCGATCATGGACGGGCGGGAGCTGGCGATTGAGGCACGCAAGTTGCGCCCTGCGCTGCCGATCCTGTTTGCCAGTGGCTATGCCGAAAGTATTGATGTGCCTGAAGGTATGTATCTGATTGGCAAACCGTTCTCGATTGATCAGTTGCGGGATAAGGTCAAAGGTATTCTTGGCAATTAACAAATACCTGTCTGATCCCCGATAAACTCCAGAGATTTCCATCACTATTCAAAAAAATGGATCGCTTATCTTTCTGCGCCAGGTGCCTTGGCTCCCTTTATAGGGAGTCGGGAGTTTCCTTCATTTTGCGTATGGAAGAGTCTACATGCCCCCCGTCAATGCCACCGCTACTGCATCAACGTCACGTACAGCCACGATTTTCAATCAAGCTACATCTCAAGCCAAAAATCGGCTGTCCAATGCAAGTGCGCGTAACAACCAGGCGTCTAGTCCGTTTTATGCAGTTCCGAATCAACTCGCGTCTGTAGACCGCCATCCTCGGAATCCTGAACTACCCATTCCATGCCCGGTGTACACCGGACTCCCGGAAAGCAAAGATCTCCCCGATCGTCTTAAAAAAGAAGGCTCTATATCCAATCAACCGTCTCTGGAAAAGGCATGGTCATCACTCGAGAACCGACTGCGAAACGGCGCTGTCTCGGAAGACGATGCGTTAGCGGTGCTTAAATCCGGCATCTTGCAAACTGACACCGGCAAAGTGCTGACTCCACTCTTCGTCAAGGCGATGATGCGCTCGATCAAGCCGCTGGACGGGCTCAAACCGGAACAGTTACGCGAGTTCGTGGAAATTATCTGTCACCTGCCACCTGAGCGCTGGGCGAACAGTTTCGGGGAGAACGTCAAATTTCCTAGCGGTAGTACAGGTGAGGGGGTCACGGGACTTATCCAGTCGCAATTGACACTATCAATTGTTGTGCGTGATCAGAAAATTTCCGCGGGGGAACTGCTCGATGATGACACGTGGAAGGCGGTGCGCGATTTCACGCAGCAAATGCGTACATATGTTCGCATTTCGAGCGATGAAGAGCTCAACGACTTTTTGGGGCAGCTCGAAGACTTCATTCATGTCCGGCCATCACCGCAAGAAGCCCAGTCGCTGATAGCCAGTTCTGTTGAAGCCATGGAAGAACCCCGTCCCAATGAGCGTAAACGTTGGCCAAAGAGCTTTCTGGAAAAGGCGCAGAAGCTCAGCGAGCGGTTAAAGGCGATTGAGGTTGTCGATACTCGGCCAGAGCCCACGGGCCTCGGGGAAGTTGAGAACTCCGCAGTTGCGGTCGCATATGATTTTGAGTTTGGCATCAAGGCTAAGTCGACTACCGCAAATAAGGTTCAGCGCCCGCCGCAATCGCAACTCCTGGCGGAGATGGACATTATCGAAAAAAGCTCCCGTTTTTATAACGAAGTCGACATTCGGGGCCCTGTTCCTCCTGACAGCAAATGGGCAATGGGTACTTATCTGCTCCATGCTGCAAGTGTGCTGACAGCCCTGATGCCAGATATGACGATTGAAAAACCCTCCACTCTTGCACCGAAGAGAATTGGTACCCAATCGAAACGGCCAGGTACCAGCTTTAATCCGGCTTATCCAACGTACAACGCGGCGCCGCTTGTAAAACCCAACACTGGAGCTGACTCGGACTTCAAAATCAGTGCAGGTACGCAAGCCCCCCTACATTCAGGCATGGGTTCGATCGGCCCTGAAATCAGAATTTTGCCGGAGTCCACGTTTGCCTCTTCGGAGAAACGCCAGCCCGCAACTCATTCAGAAAACACAATCGGTGCTGGAACCTCGAGTGCGACACCTCCTGAACCTGCATCGGCGCTCTCGACGGAAGCTTCGCTGACCCAGTGGGTACATTCAGTTCAAGATATTTTGCATCGAATCGACAATATACTGAGGTTTCCGGAGGCCGCTGCTGCCGATATTCCGTTAGATGACCTTCAGGCTTTACTTGAAAAGGCAGAGAAAGGTGAGCCGCATGCCCCCCCCGCAGGATGGTGGGAGACGATTGGCCCAAGGATTTACGAGACATTATCCGGCATGACTGCGCTAGCAGGCAGCTACATGACCGCGGCTGGCAGTGCCGCATATCGACAAGCCACAGAGCATCCTTTTCGAACAGGCACAATCTCCGTCTCGACAGCTGCACTCATTGCGGGATCAATCGCACTCTATAACCACCTGAACCAACGGTATGCAGGACAGGCACCCAATTTGCCTGAGCCGGTGCTACCCAACACAACTACCGAGACCGCAGAAACGCCAACCTCCGAAGGGCCTGAGTCAACCGGACCGATATCCACAAATGCGCCCGCCGATGACCTCATCCCCAAAGAAAGCCTTGCCCTTCACCAAGAGCTGATCGAGGATAAAATCGAGGAAATCCTTGATACCCCTGTCGCAAAGGGCCAACCAACTCTTTTAACGTCCATCCTCGAGTTAATGTACCAATCCACCGAGCACAACTTGCTCGCCGACACTCAATTACTGCAAAACATCGAAACTCTGCTGGAGCAACACAGCACAAAAGAACCTGCAAGAACCTATGCCGAACTGATTCAGGAGGCAGAGGCGCAAACCCATGGGCCGCAGGACGTCGCTCAGTCCGCCTCGCCAAGGGTCAAGCGCGATGCAGCCGATGCCGAGGCGCGTCCGCTGACTGGCGATGTCGAACAAAACGCCTCTGATATGGAGGTAACCCTTAATCAATTTCTTGCAACGATGGATGAACTGCGCCGTCCCGTCGTTGAAGTTGACGACGACATCGACACGCCAGTAGATCCAGAATTGCGTACCGCTCAAGACGTCGTCCGGTTGCTGCGCAGCAGACGCAATGTCGGGTGGACTGATGTTTCGCGGTCTAACGGTGACGGGCAATTAGCGACTAGCTACGCCCAGGCCTTGGCGAACTTCACCGACGCAGATGCCAGCCGCACCACACTGGAGGTTTCTGTCCCGACGCACTCCACGCTCGGTCAATGCTGGTTGAATTATGCGAGTGCACTCAGGGACCCATTCTTTATGGATTGGGCTCATGCAGCAGGGCTGGATCTTTCTACCGTTAAAGTTCACCCTGAATCGAACATGATCTCCGGGATGGTCAACGGTGCAAGGGTCGGTTTTACTCTAAATGATACCGGCTGGGCCAGCGTTGCTGGAGATATACTCAAAGCGGCAAAAGTCATCAGTTCAACCGCAGACAGTATTCCGTCCCCTTCTGGCTCACGAGTTCCAATTGCATTGGTCGCAGGGTTTTATGCAGAGCAATTGCCAGCAAGCAGGAGCGAAGCGCTACGACGTTCAACCGAGCTGAAAAACACTCCAGTATTTTCTGCAACAGTGCCTGCGGAATTGCTAGAGCAAAGATCAGAATCGGCTGTTAAAGCCCAAAAACAACATATCGCGGACGTTTATACCAATCATGGATTGGTAATGGCCTTGAATGATCTCGTTAAAAGCAAACCCGATAACGAACCGGTGGATCTCGACAGCCTTGCTATATCTGCCGCACCAAACTCCTTGTTCGCGGCCAAGTACCCAATCGAATCCAGACGTATGGTCAGTGCCCATCGCTATATCAACGCCATGGGTTGGATAGTTCCGAAGACCGTCGCCGATGTACGCAATCTGGTTGATGTATTGACCACGACTATTCCTGAAAGCCAAAAATACGGTAATTTTCAGGGCGCCCTGTCCTATCCGATCCCATTGAAGCCCGCGGACCTAGATGCTCTTGACAGTGAATTCAAAACCTTTCTAGCCGAAGTTCAAGCCAGGGATTTTGTTAAATTGTTGACAACATCTCCCCCCGAGAAAGGTCTGGAGCTCGCGATTGAGTCTGATATAGGGAGAGAACTGGGAAAAAGGCTTGCGTCAAAGCTCAACGTCATAACGACACAAACCAGTGGCGCTGATTTGCTGCTGGCGGCGCTGCTACGTTTCTTGGACCCCGCATACGGCCAGCAGCGCAATCACGTTGCGGGATATCACCTGACCCAAGAGGCGAATTGGTCAGCAAAACCCTCGGAGGTGATCAGCGAGCTAGAAAAACACCTTATTAGGACGGGTAAGGCCGGTGCCGGAACTGCGCCAGCCTTAGCGCGGGTCTTGCTTGCCGGTCTAGCACCAGAGTTTTTGGTCAAAAACCTGCCAGACAACCTGGTCTGTAGTTCCCATACCTGGGTAATGCTGCGCATCGGTGTAGCGCGTATAGAACAACTGGCACCGGGTGCGTCCGCCAAGATGACTTTTGGGCAAGTCATGGAATACGCCAACACGTCCGCTATTACCGTCGGCCAGGACATCGCGGTGCAGATGTTAACCGCGAATCCGGTAATTGATTGGGCGATTGCCCATGGTGTCATCGCACGCAATGCCAACGAAACCTATACACAACAACAATTGGAAATTGCCCTTGAAAAGCTCCAGGCGACCCGCGAAGCACTCGCACGGGCCAAGGCCTATCTTTCAGCTCCCGTTCCAACACGAGAAAGCCTGGGACTGGCTGAACTGACCAGGGTTTTCGGTGCAGGCTTGCCCTTTCTGGATCCGTGTTTCAGGGCGACGGGTTCGCCCATGCCGCAATTCGGCTATTCGCTGGCGGATCTCTACATCACCGGAAAGTTGGCAGTTGGCGAATGGCAGTCGTCGAATCCGCAATTATCCATCGATATGGTAGAGAGCAAGCTCAGAGAGCTGAAAAACGTCGGCGATTTGTTTACCAAAAGTTTTGATGAATATTTTACCCAATTGCGTACCGGGTCCGAGTCAATTTTTAAATATCTGGTTTCGCAACTACCATTAGAAGATAGGCGAAGCCTTGAATACGGAAAGCAAAAATATTATTCACTTAGAAGTGAGATCGATGTTGCTCCTGGCTGGAAAAACAAAGAAACCTTAGATAATAGCAAGGGCCGCCACGGCATTTTGATACGATCGGAGTTTCAAGAAAAAGTAACATGGTACGAAGTATTCCCTTCATCGGCACAGATCCGAAAGCGGGATCTGACGGAACCACTGAAGCTGGGTGGAAAGCTAAAAACCTCACACGACTTCTTTCCACCAATTAAATATCAAGCTGCAACCTCGCAGCCCTTTGATTGGAGCGCCTATAACAACGGAACAGCTCCACGAGACGGTGCAGTTTCAAACATCATCATAGATGAAATCAAGCCCGTAAGGCAGCAGGCCACGCTCTATGGGCCTAACTATGATTTCAGCTCGCCATCCAATGCGTTCTCACCTGCCTCTCATATTGGAGATATCGCCAAAGTCGTCGTGGAAGAACATTTCATCACCGGGAAAGAAAAGTTACATGAATTAGCGAAAGGAATGACTGTTTCGGAAGAACAGGAGGCATATACAAAACAGGCAATGGACTTCATCGGATCGCTGGTGCCTTTTAAATCCATGATTGAGAATATCCAGAAAGGCAATACCGGGGCCGCAGTCCTGGACTTTCTTTTGGATACCTGCGGGTTTGTCGTACCCGGTTTCGGTGCTGCCGGCAAAATCGGAACTGTCATGAAATCAGGTGCCCCGCTCATTCCTAAAGCCATGAAAATGACTTGGATTGCTGGCAAAACTGTCGTCACCGCCTCAAACCCTCTCGACGGGGTTGTTGATTTGTTCAAAGGCGGAGCAAACGCGGTATGCAAACTTGGCACGAAAGCTTACAGCGCTGTTGACAAAGGTATCGACCGGCTCAAGAGTCTTTATGGTCTAAGCAGCATTGACCCGGCTTTCCTGTTAAAGCGAGCGGACATCGCCCAAGGCGTGGTCGACATAAGTCGAGTTGCTGGGCAGACCGAGAACGTCAAAGCGTTGTTCAAGGAGGGTAAATGGTATGCCTTTGACGAGGCCGCTAATCGCCCGTACGGCCCTCCTCTTGAAAACTTCATACCCGATAGTTCCATTGCACTGGAGCGGACAACGTTCAGTGATGGAACAAGTGCCCTGACACCCTCTCGGCTGTTCGATCAAGAGCCGCATACAATACAGCGCTCGTCATACACTGACGTTGTGTACGGCGATAAAGTCTATCGGCTGGATCCTGCACACCCAGATGAGCTCATCGACATAACATCCCCCACCTACCTCAAGGAATTAGAAGGATTTGGCGATGTTTGCAGCATAGATGGCAGGTCGAAGCGTAGCCCTCACCCCTGTTTTTCGAAACTGGTCCTGAGCAAAAAAACGCGTGCCGAGAGACGATTGCAATCCCTTGAACATAAACGTCTTCATCCCTCACTCGCATCCACGGGGGGAATTTGTAAGATAGTTCATGAAAGGCGAATCTATACTCTGGTAGATAATGGCCAAACTCAAAAACTTATTCCAGGTCAACTAAACACCCCCCTGCAATTCAAATCTCAGACAACAGGAAGCCTTATCAATGACAGGCATTTTGGGATGCTGAACAAGCAAGTGGATGCCGAACTTGAACGAACAACCCGTGTGGTTAAAATCGATAACGTTATCCATGGAGAGGATGGCCAACGTGAAATGAGAGGCTTCTTGGTTTCTTATGACCATGAAAATACTGGAGTGAAATCCTATTTAGTAGTGGAGGTGGATGCCGGGTTATTTTACTACTGTGATTATAACCCCGCGATTACCAACGCCATTATATTCAAAAAAATTGACACTCTATACTCTGACACCCTCGGCAACGCCCTCATCAGAGAGCATGGCAAGCTCATGGATCCATACCGCATTGCTGCTGGCATACCGATTAACAACGACTTTGTTTCACTGCCTCCGTTGGATTCGTTGTACTTGGATCTGGTGACACATAAGGGTTACACACCTCAAAAAATCGACGAGTTGAAAACGAAAATAGCACTTCTTACTGAAGAAAAAAAACGTGAGTTTGTTCTTGCTCTTTGGAACAAGGGTAAAAGCCGAACTGTGGAAATCGCCGCCCACGCAATAAAAGTCGAACCAATAGCCAAGGCGCCCGGATTCAATACACTTTCTGCCGCTGATCAGAACAAGGCATACGCCGACGGCGCAAAAGCCATGGTTGACCAGCAATTCGAGGCAACAGGACTTAGATCAGCCAACCAGGCAATTTCGACTGATCTGAATGATCTTCAGCGAGTGGTGCTCACTCGACCGGTAGTAATTTGGGAGTATACCAGGACCAAAGCTCCGAACTACGCCGATCTGATCCTTAAAACCGGCGCTGGTAACTGTGACCAAATGGCCGCGGCAGCCAAGGCAATCATCACAGACAGTGGCGGCACCGCTACGATCTGGCAAATGCCGGGCGCCCATACCTTTACGGTAGTCGGAGTACCTCCTGGCACAATTACCAAAACCATCGACTTCAGAGAGGCGGTTTTTAAAGATGCGTGGATCGTGGACCCTTGGGCGGAAATAAGTTGCAAGGCGAGTGAGTACATGACGCTATTGGAATTCAAGATGATCAGTTGGGAGTTGGATGGGAAATCACTTCAGATGACCGATTGGCTAGCTCCTGACCCAATTTCTGATTGGGAAAGCCCGGTTAAACCTCTATGGATTTCGCAGTTGATCCAGGGAGAGAAAATTGCTGCATAACTGACATGCCTACATGACTGCACCTCTAATGAGATGCTTTTTTCACGACGCCTCCGATTGGGAGGCGTCTGTTTATGCACATATCATCCGCTCAATCATCCCACCGAAACCATTAGTGGCTGTGCTTTAATTGCGCCCAGCTTGCATTAGTGCCTCTATCAGCCCGTTTCAAGGATCTCACTTTGATGAGTCAACCCCACGCAACCAAAGTCCTGGTCATTGGTTACGTCTGGCCCGAGCCCCGCTCCTCCGCGGCCGGTGGCCATATGATGCAAATCCTTGAAACGCTCCTTCAGCAAGGCTGGGACATCACCTTCAGTAGCCCAGCCGGCACCGGTGAACATCGCGCTGACTTGACCACGCTGGGCATTCGCGAAGTGCCTATTGAGCTGAACAACAGTAGTTTCGACACGTTTATCAGCGAACTGGCCCCGGATGTGGTGCTGTTCGATCGCTTCATGATGGAAGAGCAATTCGGCTGGCGCGTGGAAAAACACTGTCCCGATGCCATGCGGGTGCTCGAAACGTCCGATCTCCAGAGCCTGCGCGACGCCCGGCATCAGCGCCTCAAGGAGCGCCTGAAGGCCAGCGATGATGCCGACGACTTCAGCGAATTGTTTGCCCCGGCGTTACGTGAAGAGTTTCAGTTCATGGCTGACACCGACCTGGCCAAACGGGAGATCGCGGCGATCTATCGTTGCGACCTGAACCTGATGATTTCCGAAGTGGAAATCGAATTGCTGGTCGAACAGTTCAAGGTGCCACGCAACCTGTTGCACTGGTGCCCGCTGATGGTCGACCTGCCGACCGATACGCCCGTACCGTTTGAGGATCGCGCGCACTTTCTGCACATCGGCAACTTCCGGCACGCGCCGAACTGGGACGCAGTGCTATGGCTGAAAACCACGATCTGGCCGTTGATCCGTGCACAGTTGCCGGCCGCGCAGCTGCATATCTACGGCGCTTACACGCCGCCCAAGGCCACCGCACTACACAACGCGGCGCAGGGCTTTCATGTGCTGAACTGGGCGGAAGATGCCCTGCAAGTCATGTCGGCGGCGCGAGTGTGTCTGGCGCCATTGCGGTTTGGTGCTGGTATCAAGGGCAAGATCGTGGATGCAATGCTCTGTGGCACACCCAACGTCACAACACCAGTGGGTGCGGAAGCGATGCACGGCGATGAGCCATGGCCCGGTTCCGTTACGCGTTCGGCGCGAGAGTTCGCCGATGACGCCGTGCAGCTCTACAAGGACAAGATCCAGTGGCTGAATGCCCAGACTCAGGCTCAAGCCTTGTTGGCCAGCCGTTACCAGCAGTCCATCCATGGCCCGGCGCTGATCGAGCGACTGGTAGATTGCCAGCGGAATCTGGGCAATATCCGGCGCGATAACTTCACCGGCAGCATGCTGCGCCACCATCAACACAAAAGCACCCAATACATGGCGCAATGGATTGAGGCGAAAAACCGCCATCAACAGTGAGTTATCGGATCAGCCAACCATTTAACTCGAGAAAGCGCAAAGCAACTAACCTCGGCAACTAAAACATCTCTTGCATTACCTTCCGCCTTGGCGTGCCGCATATATAAAACTATAAATACCCAGGCACTTCAAACCGAATATCGGCCCCCATCAAAAATGGGTGCCATTGCTTATGCAAGGATGCATTAATGACCAATGTCGCACTGGAAAACCTCAAACTTAGTCACTGGATGGCCTCGACCTCAAGTATGGATGTCTTAACGCTTGGCGAATTGATTCTGCCGGGTGCCCATAATAGTGGCATCGACAAAAAGGCAACTTACGCGGCCCCAGGCGTTGCCCACTGGGTAGCGTGTCAGAACAACTCCTTTTACGATCAACTGCGCGATGGGGCCCGTGCACTCGATGTACGAGTCGAATATGACGTAGACCCCAGAGGGGTGGGCACGTTCTGGTTCCAGCACAACGGAGTGAAATCATCGCGCTCGCTTGAAAACCTGGTCATGCAGCTGATTCGTTTCCTGGAGGAAAACCCCGATGAATTTGTACTTGTAGACTTCCATGAACTGAACAGTGGCAATACGGCATTCGACCCTCAGGAATTCAACCGCTTTTTGCTGACCCATCTTGGCCCGAGAATCATTCCCTATAACAATAGATACCTGAGCCTTGGCCAATTGAAAGAAGTCAGCGGCGTCCAGCGTGTATGGCTGGCCGCACAGCAACACCCCGCTCTGCACCAAGCCTGGTTTCAACCGAAAATCGCCCATCACTGGAGCGGGATAGGCGATACCAGCATCAATGAACTTGAGGCCCACATTGATAGAGTCATGCAGCGGCCGCCTACTGGCTCTAACCCGTGGTCGCTCTCCGCGACGAGTTACAGCCTCGCCCTGGGTCCTGTAAACATCAAGGAGCAACTCAATCAATGGTTCGATCCAAACACGGGGCATTGGGCTCTGAACTGTAGCGTAATCAATGCAGATTTTTTCGAAGATAGCCGCCTCGTCAGGAACTGTCGGACCGCCAACTTAATAAAAGCCCGGCAACGACCTGAATAATCCTGTTTCGCAGCGCTGTAACTGGCGTTACCTACCCCACTGGGGGCATGATCGAAGCGCGATAACAAGAAAAGTGTACCGACATGACCCGAAGCGCCAGAGTCACCGACCCTTCCTACGAACTGATGGACGACCATAACGGGTTGTCCATCATCTATCGCCAGCACGGTTTCCCCTGCCCTCTGGTGCGCTGGCATTTCCACAAGGAATACGAACTGCACCTGATAGTCGCCAGTTCCGGCAAGGTGTTCATCGGCGACTACATCGGTAACTTCTACCCCGAAACCCTGTTCCTCACTGGCCCCAACCTTCCGCATAACTGGATCAGCCAGGTGGCCGAGGATGAAGTGGTGCCCAAGCGCGACATGCTGGTCAACTTCACGGACGAGTTGTTCGACAGCGGCTATCAGGTGTTCGCCGAACTCAAGACCCTGGCGCCGTTGCTTGAGCGGGCGCAGTACGGCATCGAGTTTCGCTGCAAGCACACCATCCGCAAGGCGATGGACCTGATGCAACGCATTGCCGAGACCACCGGCGTAACCCGACTCGGGCACTTTTTTATCCTGCTGGAATTGCTCGCCGCTTCCGACGATTACCAGTTGCTGTCCGGCGCGACGACGCCGCAACTGGCGGACGAACACAACATCGATCGCACCAACCGTGCGGTGGATTACATCTTCACCCACTACGCCCGCGACTTGACGCTTGAGGAAGTTGCCGAGCACCTGGGCATGAAGCCGACGTACTTCAGCCGTGTGTTCAAGCAGGCCACCGGGCGCAACTTCATCGAGTTCGTCAATCGCCTGCGTATCAGTAAATCCTGCGAGTTGCTGGCCGATGGCGATAAACCGGTGACCGACGTGTGTTTCGAGTCCGGGTTCAACAATATTTCCAATTTCAACCGGCGCTTTCAGCAACTCAAGGGCATGACGCCTTCGCATTATCGGCGGCTGGTGGTGCAGCGGTTGACTGAGCAGAATTTGGGTTAAAAATCAAAAGATCGCAGCCTTCGGCAGCTCCTACAGGGTAGGTGCA
>NZ_JBSVXD010000107.1:0-21358 GCF_054070755.1 Pseudomonas sp. SDO5591_S426
AGGTCATCAAATTCAGCATCTCTGTTGGCTGAGGCACCGCCATCGCGGGCAAGCCCGCTCCCACAGGTATTGCATTTATTTTTTCGAAATTACTTCCCGGCGTTAACCGTCACAGTCTTGATCGCACCCAGTTCCAGGTCCCACTTCTTCAGGATCGCCTGATAGCTGCCGTCGTCGATCATGCTCTGCAGCGCAACCTTCACCGCTTCGCTCAGCTCAGGCTTTTTCTTGCTCACGCCAAGGCCGGTGAACTGCTCGGAGATCGGCAGGCCCACGGTCTTGTACATGTCCTTTTCCTGGGTCTTGAGATACGACAGGGTTTCACTGCCCTGCATCGCCGCGTCGATGCGGCTCTGGCGCAGTTGTGCGCGGGCATCGGCCGAGCCTTCGGTGCCGATCACGTTGATCGCAGGCTTGCCGGCGGCTTCACAGTTGGCCTTGCTCCACTCGGCGATTTCCGCCGGGAACGTGGTGCGACGGCTGGTGCCGACTTTCTTGCCGCACAGGTCAATGATCTCGTTGGTGTCCTTGTTTTTCTGCAAGGTGTAGAACTGCGGGCCGCTGGTGAAGTAGTCGACGAAGGTCACGCTGGCCTGACGCTCGGCGGTGTCGGTCATGCCCGACAGCACCATGTCCACACGGTCGGTGGTCAGCGCGTTGATCATTTGCTCGAAGCCGGTTTCCTGCCATTTGATCTTCACACCCAGGCGCTCGGCCAAGGCGTTGCCCAGGTCATAGTCGAGGCCGGTGAGGGTGTTGGTGGCCGGGTCCTTGAAATCCATCGGCGGGTAGTTCGGCATGATCGCGACGACGATCTCGCCCTTTTCCTTGATGCTGGCCGGCAATTCGGCGGCGAAACTGAAGCCGGAGGCCATGACGCCTGCGAGTACTGCTGGGATGACGAAGTTCTTCATGGTCGTTCTCTTATGAGTGTTGTGAGCGTCAACGGACGCTTAGGTTCGAACGGCAGAAATGAAGCTTTGGGTGCGTGGGTTTTGCGGACTTATTAGTATTTCTTCGGGGCTTCCAGCCTCCACGATCTGCCCGCCGTCCATGAACACCATGCGGTTGGAAACCTCGCGAGCGAAGCCCAGTTCATGGGTGACGACGATCATGGTCATGCCGGTTTGCGCCAGATCGCGCATCACCGACAGCACCTCACCGACCAGTTCCGGGTCGAGTGCCGAAGTGGGTTCATCGAACAGCATCAGCTTGGGACGCATGGCCAGTGCACGGGCAATGGCCACGCGTTGTTGCTGACCACCCGACAGCTCGATCGGGTAGCTGTTGCGTTTGTCGGCCAGGCCGACGCGGGCCAGCAGTTCCAGGGCTTCTTCGTGCGCTTCTTTGGGCGAACGCTTGAGCACCTGGCACGGGCCTTCGATGATGTTTTGCAGCACAGTCATGTGCGGGAACAGGTTGAAGCGCTGGAACACCATGCCGGTGGACAGCCGCTGTCGGGCGATCTGCGACTCGTTGAGTTCGTGCAGTTTGTTGCCTACGACGCGGTAACCCACCAGTTCGCCGTCGACCCACAGGCCGCCCTTGTCGATCTTTTCCAGCTGGTTGACGCAGCGCAGCAAGGTGCTCTTGCCGGAGCCGGACGGGCCGATGATGCACAGCACTTCGCCTTGCTCGACTTCGATGTTGACGTCCTTGAGCGCGTGGAACTGGTCGTAATACTTGTTCAGGCTCACGGCCTTGACGATGCTTCTCATGTCGGATTCCTCAAGAACGCTTGCCGGCGCCGCGAGCGAAACGACGCTCCAGACGGCTTTGACCGAAGGACAGGACGGTGACGGTGGCCAGGTACCAGATACCGGCGACGATCAGCAGCTCCATCACGCGGGCGTTGGCGTAGTAGATGTTCTGCGCGTTGTAGAGCAGTTCCGAGTACTGGATGACACTCGCCAGCGAGGTCATTTTCACCATGCCGATGAACTCGTTGCCCACTGGCGGAATGATGACCCGCATGGCCTGCGGCAAGATGACTCGGCGCAGCGCTTGCAGACGCGGCATGCCGATCGACTTGGCGGCTTCGTACTGGCCGGTGTCCACCGAGAGCAGGCCGGCGCGCACCACTTCGGCGGTGTAGGCACCCTGGTTGATGCTCAAACCGAGCAGCGCAGCCACGAACGGCGTCATCAGGCTCACGGTGTCGACTTCGATCAGACCGGGAATGCCGATGGTGGGGAAGATCAGCGCCAGGTTGAACCACAACAGCAGTTGCAAAATCAGCGGCGTACCGCGAAACAGCCAGGTGTACGTCACCGCCACATAGCGCAGGATCGGGTTGGCCGACATGCGCATGATCGCGGTGATCACCCCGAACACGATGCCCAGCGCCATCGCCAGCACGGCCATGACGATGGTGTTGAGCAAACCCCACATGATCGCCTGGGAGGTGAGGAACTGGCCGATGTACGACCATTCGATCTTGCCTTCGGCGAAGGCGCGCACCAGGCCCAAAATGGCGATGACGATGACCGTGGCGAAGAAAATCCGCCCGTAGTAGCGCCGTGGCACGTGTTGGTACTGGGTAATGTCGAACTGGTTTTCCGCCAGTTTGCGCTCCGCCTGGAGTCGTTCTGCCTGTGTCTGGCTCATGTTGGTTCTCCGAACTGTTCTTTCAAATCCACCACGGTCCCTGTGGGAGCTGGCTTGCCAGCGATTGCGGTGGGCCATCCAGCGTCAGTGTCGACTGGCTAGACGCCATCCCTGGCAATCCAGCTCCCACAGGGTTATGTGTTGTGGCCGTTATAGGCGGAAGCCCTGGTAGTTTTCGGTCCACGCGTGCTGCGCAGCGAGGGCGGTTTTCAACCGGCCGATCTGCTCGCGCACCTGTTGCGGCGCGGTGCCGCCCCAGCCGCTGCGGGCAGCGATGGCGGCTTCCAGGGTCAGGCTTTCGCGGACTTCCGGGGTCAGGCGTGGATCGATCTCGGCCAGCAAGGCCGGCGAGGCTTCCCATAATTCGATGTCGTGTTTTTCACAGGCCTTCACCAGTGCGCCGGTGATTTCATGGGCTTCCTTGAACGGCACACCGCGCATCGCCAGCCAGTCGGCGACTTCGGTGGCGAGGGTGAAGCCCAGTGGCGCCTGGCGTCGCAGTTCTTCAACGTTGACGGTCATGGTCGCGACCATCCCGGCCATGGCCGGCAGCACCAGCAACAGGGTGTCGACGCTGTCGAGCACGCCGTTCTTGTCTTCGCTCAAGTCGCGGTTGTACGACAGCGGCAGGGATTTCAAAGTGGACAGCAGACCGGTCAGATTGCCGATCAGGCGTCCGGCCTTGCCCCGCGCCAGTTCGGCGATGTCCGGGTTTTTCTTCTGCGGCATGATCGAGCTGCCGGTGGCGTAGGCGTCGTCAAGCGCGACCCAGCGAAATTGCCGCGACGACCACAGGCAGAACTCTTCAGCCAGGCGCGAAATGTTGATGCCGAGCATGCTGGCGATGAACAGGAATTCGGCGACGTGATCGCGGCTGGCCACGGCGTCGATGGAGTTTTCGCACACTCCGCTGTAACCCATTTCTTTTGCCGATTGCTGCGGCAGGCGAGCGATGGCCGAACCGGCCATGGCCGCCGCGCCCAGTGGCGACAGCGAGGTGCGAGCGTCCCAGTCCACCAGGCGCTGCACGTCACGCAGCATCGATTGCGAATGAGCCAGAAGGTGATGGGCGAAGACGATTGGCTGCGCCTGCTGCAAGTGGGTGAAACCGGGGCAAATGCTCTCGATGTGTTGCTCGGCCTGATCCACCAGCGCGTGCTGCAAGGCCAACACTTCGACGGCTAGGGTGCGTACGTGATCGCGCAGGAACAGACGCAGGTCGTTGGCGGTCTGGTCGTTGCGTGAACGGCCGGCACGAAGTTTGCCGCCCAGCGCGCCGAGGCGTTCGGTCAGCAGGCGTTCGATGAAGGTGTGAACGTCTTCGTCGTCCAGGGTCGGGGCAATGCTGCCGGCGCGGAAGTCAGCGCCGATGCGTTCCAGTGCGTCGAGCATGGTCAGGGTTTCTTGCTCGCTCAACAGCCCGGCGCGTTGCAGTTCCCGGGCATGGGCCTTGGACCCGGCGAGGTCGTACGGGGTCAGGCGGAAGTAGCGCTCGGGGCAACGGGAGAGAGCGGCCAGGGCTTCGGACGGACCGCTTTTGAAGCGAGCACCCCAGAGACGGTCGGTAGCTTGAGACATTGTTGTTTTCCTCGTCGGTAACGCGAACTGAAATCGGTGTGCCAGACCTGAAATACGTGGCGAAAATCAATCGGCCGTAATCAGGTCAGTTAAAAATCAAGGGCAGGGGATCAGCGCAGTTGCAAAGGGGCGAGAGCTGATCGAAGTGTCAGCTTTTAATGTTTCGAGATCAGTGAGTTGGCACTGATGTTCGGGATTTTTTGGCGGTTGCCAAGCCTGGTTTTCTGTGTTCATTATTATTAGGCCAGCTATGTTTTTGTTGATGGGCACAGATTGTTGAATGCGGCGCCAGAGGTAAATAAGCATTATGGAAACCCCACTTTCCAATTCCGGAAACCCGCCGCCGAAAACGCTGCAACGGGCCCCGTTGGCCCTGAGCGGGCTGGACTTCAAATTGCTCAAGGTGTTCAAGGCCGTGGTCGAAGCGGGCGGTTTCAGTGCGGCGCAGAACGAGCTGAATGTGGGGCTGGCCGCCATCAGCAAACAGATCTCCGACCTGGAAATCCGCATCGGCATGCGCTTGTGCACCCGAGGTCGCGAGGGGTTTCACCTGACCGAAGAAGGGCGCCTGGTGTACCAGGCGTCGATTGATCTGTTTGCTTCGGTGGACAACTTTCGTGACCGGCTTAGTTCAGCGCAGAACGAACTTATTGGCGATCTGGGTGTGGGGGTTATCGATAACACGATATCCGACGTTAATTCACCTTTAGTTGCTGCGCTTAGAAGGATTAACGAGCAATCACCGAAGGTCAGATTTCAACTTCAGGCCACTCAGTTGGATGAAGTGGAAAGAGGGGTGGTAGAGGGCCGGTTAGTGGCTGGAATCGTGCCGGTTTATCAGAAACGTGAAGAGTTTGACTACTACGCATTATATGAAGAACGTTCGGAGGTTTATTGCGCGGTCGGCCACCCTTTGTTCACCATGGCCGACACGGAAATGGGCAGCAACGTGCTCAAGGATCACGAGTGCATCAATCACCGTTACGCGATTCATCGCGACAAGCTCAACTTTGCCCACTACGACAGTTTTTCCGCCTCGGCGACCCAGGTCGAAGCCGTGGCCCTATTGATCAAGACCGGCCGTTTCGTGGGTTTCCTACCGCAGCACTATGCAGCGCCGATGGTGGAGCGGGGCGAGTTTCGCGCGGTGCGCCCGGATCTGATCAACATCGTCACGCCGTTCAATCTGATCCTTCGGCATAACACCGTCCGCAGTCCGTTGGTGAAGGCATTTGCCCAGGCGTTGGGGGTTGATTTGAAGGCGTTGGTTTAATCCTTTTCAAATACTTGCAAGCAAATAACAGAAAACCCCTATCCAGTAGGAGCTGCCGCAGGCTGCGATCTTTTGATCTTGTTCTTTACCAGACATAAGGCTGCCGAAGATCAAAAGATCGCAGCCTTCGGCAGCTCCTACAAAAGGCGGGTAGTTGTTATGCCACCACCTGAGCAGCAGGCCATTGCTGATATGGAATCGGCAACTTGCGTGATTCGCCCCGGCCCATCGGGAAGTACATGAAACCATTACGCGCCAGGCGTTCGGCGTCGTACAGGTTGCGGCCGTCGAAGATCACCGGTGCATTGAGCCGTTGGCGAATAAGCTCGAAATCCGGGGCCTTGAACTGTTGCCACTCGGTGCAGATGATCAGCGCGTCGGCGCCGTTCAACACCGATTCCGGCGTGCCCATCAGCATCAGTTTCGCTTCCTCGGGATACAGGTTCTGGGTTTCCTGCATAGCTTCCGGGTCGAATGCGCGCACATTGGCGCCAGCGGCCCACAGCGCTTCGAGTAGCACGCGGCTCGGTGCATCGCGCATGTCGTCGGTGTTCGGCTTGAACGCCAGGCCCCACACGGCAAAGGTCTTGCCGCGTAAATCGCCCTTGTAGAACGCCTTGATGCGTTCGAACAGTTTGTGTTTCTGCCGCTGGTTGATGGCTTCCACCGCTTGCAGCAGGTCGCTGGAGCAGTGCGCCTCTTCGGCGCTGTGGATCAGGGCGCGCATGTCCTTGGGAAAGCACGAACCGCCATAACCGCAACCGGGGTAGATGAAGTGGTAGCCGATGCGCGAATCGGCGCCAATGCCCAGGCGTACCGATTCGATGTCGGCGCCCAGGTGCTCGGCCAGTTCGGCGATCTGGTTGATGAAGCTGATCTTGGTCGCCAGCATGCAGTTGGCGGCGTACTTGGTCAGCTCGGCGCTGCGCAGGTCCATGAACATGATGCGCTCATGATTGCGGTTGAACGGCGAGTACAGATCGCGCATCACGTCACGCACCTCTTCGCGTTCGCAGCCGATGACGATGCGGTCCGGGCGCCGGCAATCGGCCACGGCCGAGCCTTCTTTCAGAAATTCGGGATTGGAGACGATATCGAATTGCAGCAAACGGCCGACCTTGATCAGGCACTTGTCGATGTGCGCACGCAAGGTGTCGCCGGTGCCCACCGGTACTGTGGATTTTTCCACCAGGATCACCGGTTGTTCACGATGCCGCGCCACCGCTTCACCCACCGACAGCACGTAACGCAAATCCGCCGAGCCATCCTCACGGGATGGCGTGCCGACCGCGATGAACAACACCTGGCCGTGTTGCACGGCGAACTTTTCGTCGGTGGTGAACTGCAACCGTTTGGCATCCAGGCTTTCGCGCACCAGGCTGGCCAGCCCCGGTTCGAAAATGCTCACGTGGCCCTGTTGCAGTAACTCGACTTTTTTCTCGTCAATGTCCATGCACACCACGTCATGCCCGACTTCAGCCAGGACGGCGGCTTGCACCAGGCCAACGTAACCGCTACCAAATACACTGATTTTCATGGCTTGCTCCTGCCGCGATCGACTGCGTTCGAGGATTGCATCACCATGTTTCAATTCATCTATCAGCAGAGCGGTGGCCCCTGTCGGCGACATTTGACTTTATCGGCCATGACCGGCAGCGTAACGACCCTCTTTGTCTGCACACCGTTTGTTGCTACTTCTTTTTCAAGGCCGTTTCGTTTGATTGACCTACCCGATGTTGATTCAAGTACCCCCAGGACCAACCCGCTGACCGTGTATCTGGCGCGATTGGCACCGTCCAGCCAACTGACCATGCGTTATGTATTGCAGGACGCCGCCGACCGCCTGGGCTTCGAAGACGTGAACATGGAGGAGATTCCCTGGCATGAGTTGCAGCCCGAGGACGTGATTGCGCTGGTGGCAACGTTGCGCACGGACGGCTATGCGCCGAATACCTCGTCGCTGTACGTCAACGCAGTGCGCGGGGTGATGAACGAAGCGTGGCGCATGAGCCTGATCAGCCAGGAACACTTGCTGAAAATGCGCTCGGTCAAGGGCATTGCCGGCACGCGTTTGTCCCAAGGGCGCAATCTGCGACGTACGTTGATTCAGGAGCTGATGGAAGTCTGCGCCGCCGATCCACGGCCACAGGGCCTGCGCGATGCGGCCATCATCGGGATTCTGTACGGTTCGGGGATGCGCAAATCGGAATCGGTGAACCTGGACCTCAACCAGGTGGATTTCACCGAACGCAGCCTGCGGGTCACGGCCAAAGGCAACAAGCAGTTGATCAAGTACGCCCCGGCCTGGGCTTTCGCCAAACTTGATGCCTGGCTGGAGTTGCACCGTTCACAGCTCAAGGAAGGCGAAGCGGACGATACGTTCCTGTTCAATCGCATTCGCCGGGGCAGCCACATCACCCGCGAGCGCATCACCAAGCATGCGATCTACTACATCGCCCGGCAGCGCGGGGCGCAGGTGGGGGTGAAAATCATGCCCCATGATTTCCGCCGTTCGTTCATTACCCGGGTGATCGAGGAACACGACCTGTCGATCGCGCAGAAACTGGCCCACCACAGCAACATCCAGACCACCGCCAATTACGACGTGCGCGATGACAACGAGCGGCGCCGGGCGGTGGATCGCTTCGATCTTTGATCGGAAGGGCGCATCCTCCTGTAGGAGCTGTCGAGTGCAACGAGGCTGCGATCTTTTGATTTTTAAAGACAAGTCACGGCTCGCTGAGCACATGAGCATGGCCAATGGTCGAGACATGCACGGCGCTGCCGGCCGGTGGCGCGTACATGCCCGAGCTGCGTACCAGCAGTGAGCGTCCGGTGTCTTCGCCGGGGGCCATGGCCTGCAATTCCACGGTCAGGGTGCAGGTGTTGCCGCTGAAATCGCGGTCAGTCACCACCGCGCGGCAACCGGCGACTTCCGCGCTGTTGGGCAGGACGCTGGCGACCTGCAGTTGCTCGGGCCGCAGCATGATTTGCGCCGCACTGTTATTGCGGTGGTTGTTGACCGGTATCCGGCCCAGATCGCAATGGGCCCAGCCGGCTTCGATGCGGGCGGGCATGACCACCGCATCGCCGAGAAACAGCGCAGTCTGGACATCGTCGGGATAACGGTAAAGGTCCAGCGGATGCCCCGACTGCACCAGTCGACCGTGGCGCATCACCGCCAGTTGATCGGCGAAGGACAGCGCTTCGCTCTGATCATGGGTGACCAGGATGGTGGTGACCCCCGCTTCCGCCAGCAAACGCGCGACCAGTTTGCGCATGCTCGCGCGCAGGCCGGTATCGAGCGCGGAGAACGGTTCATCCAGCAGCATCAGCCGTGGCTGCTGGGCCAGGGCTCGTGCCAGCGCCACCCGTTGTTGCTGACCGCCGGACAGTTCGTGTGGCCAGCGTTCGGCCATGTTCGAATCCAGCGCCACGCTGTCCATCAGTTCCTCGACACGCTGTTGCTTTTCGCTGCCCTTGGTCGCCAGGCCGAAGCCGATGTTGGCGGCCACCGTCATGTGCGGGAACAGCGCGCCGTCCTGCGGCACATAACCAATCAGGCGTTGATGCGCCGGCACTTCATGGGTGCTGTCAACCAGCGTCTGGCCGTTGAGTGACAGACGCCCGGAGTCGGGAAACTCGAAACCGGCGATCATCCGCAGCAAGGTGGTTTTGCCCGACCCGGAAGGGCCGACAATCACCGTGCGGCTGCCGCTGGGCACGGACAGGCTGACATCGTCCAGCGCTCGGTGGGCGCCGTAGGATTTGTTCAGCGAATGCAGTTCTAGAGCGTTCATCGGCCAGCCGTTTTTTTGGATTGGTGATAAAGGATTCCGGTCAACGGAAGCGACAGCACAATCATCAGCAGCGCGTAGGGTGCCGCGGCGGCGTAGTCGATTTCGCTGGTCAGCGCCCAGAACCCGGTGGCCAGCGTGCGCGTACCGTTGGGAGCGAGCAGCAGGGTGGCGGTCAGTTCGTTGGTGATCGCCAGGAACACCAGCGCAGCGCCGGCAGCGGCGCCCGGTGCAGCCAGTCGCAGGGTAATCAGCCACAACGCCCGGACCGGCGAACGGCCAAGGCTGCGGGCGATGTTTTCCAGTTCCACCGGCGCCTGGGCGATGCCGGCGCGCAGGCTCACCAGCGCGCGGGGCAGAAACATCAGCAGATACGCCAGCAGCACGGTGATGGTGGTCTGGTAGATCGGCCGGGCAAAGTGAATGGTCACGGTGACCAGGGCCAACGCCACGACGATTCCCGGTAACGAGCTGGTGATGTAGTTGCAGCTTTCCAGTACCCGTTGCAATCGCCCCGGATAGCGAATTGACAGCCAGGCAATCGGGATCGCCGCGCAGGTGGTCAGGGCTGCACCGGCCACGCCGAACAACAGCGTCTGTTCCAGGGCCGGCAACAGTTCGCTCAAATCCCAGACCTGCACGCCACCGGCAATCAGCCATTGGCTCAGGGTGATCAGCGGCACGCCCAGCGCGAGGGCGCAGGTGGTGATCTGTAACGCAAGCCCGAGTGCGGTCGATGGGGTACGCAGGATCACGATTCGCTGTTCACGGGCGCTGCCCGAACCGACACGGGCATAGCGCGCCGTACCACGCGCGGCCGATTCAGCGGTCAGCATCGCCAGGCAGCACAGGGCGAGCACGCTGGCCAGCATGTGCGCGGCCGCGCCGTTGAAGGTGGATTTGAACTGATCGAAGATCGCCGTGGTGAAGGTATCGAAGCGAATCATCGCGTACAGGCCATATTCGGCCAGCAGATGCAGGCCCACCAGCAGCGCGCCGCCGCAGATCGCCAGGCGCAGTTGCGGCAACACCACCCGGAAAAACACCGCCCAGGGCTTGAGCCCGAGCGATTCGGCAACGTCTTCGATGGCCGGATCCAGTCGGCGCAACGTGGCGGCAACCGGCAAGTACAAAAACGGAAAATAGGCGATGACTGAAACCAGTACCCCGGCAAACAACCCGTGAATCGGCGGCACCAGGCTGACCCAGGCGTAACTGTGCACGAACGCCGGTACCGCCAGCGGTGCCGTCGCCAGCAAAGACCACCAGCGCCGTCCCGGCAGATCGGTGCGTTCGGTCAGCCAGGCCAACGTCACCCCGAGGGCGATGCACAGGGGCACGGTGATGACCACCAGCAACACGGTGTTGACCAGCAACTCGCCAACCCGTGGCCGGAACACCAGCGTGACCACCGTCGACCAACCTGTCTGCAAGGAAACGCCGATGACATAGGCAATCGGCAGCAGCGCCAATAACGAAACCAGCACCGACAAACCGACCACCCACGCGCCGCCACGGCTCGCGAACATGCCGCGTGATCGTCGGCGCAGGTTGGCGGGTATTGCGTCTGTGACACCCGCCGGCAGGATTTCAGGCATCAATTAAAGCAGTCCGGCCTGAGTCATCAGCTCCACGGCTTTTTTGCTGTCGAGTTTCGAGGCATCGACGGTTGGCGCGTCGAGCTGCTGCAAAGGCACCAGTTTTGGATTGGATTGAGCGTTCTTGCCCACGGCGTATTCAAACGATTTGCCGTCCTTGAGGATGGCCTGGCCGTCCTTGCCGGTAATCCATTTCAGGAACGCCTGGGCTTGTTCCTTGTGTTTGCTGGAGGCCAGAACGCCGCCACCGGAAATGCTGACGAACGCACCCGGGTCCTTGTGCTTGAAGTAATGCAGGGCAGTGTTCTTGCTGTTTTCGCCGGTCTTGGACTGATCGACGAAGCTGTAATAGTGATAGATCACGCCGCTGTCGATCTGCCCGGCATTCACCGCTTTGAGCACCGAGCTGTTGCCACGGTAGGCGGTGAAGTTGGTTTTCATGGCTTTCAACCAGTCAAGCGTCGCGGCTTCGCCTTTCTGTTCGAGAATGGCAGCGACGATGGCCTGGAAGTCGGCACCGCCCGGCGATGCGCCCCAGCGACCTTTCCAGCTCGGGTCGGCGAGGTCCATGATCGATTTCGGCAGTTGAGCTTCAGGCAGTTTGCTCGGGTTGTAGACGAACACCGTGGAGCGTGCGGCGATGCCCACCCACTTGCCGTGGGCCGGACGGTAGGCGGAATCGACTTGCTCCAGGGTGGTTTTGTCGACCGGCGCAAATAGCCCCGCATTATCGACCAGCACCATGGCCGGTGAGTTTTCGGTCAGGAACACATCGGCCGGCGAGGCGTCACCTTCCTGGACGATCTGGTTGCCCATTTCGGTGTCATCACCGTTGCGCATGGTGACCGGAATCCCGGTTTCCTGAGTGAAACCTTCAACCCAGGCCTTGGTCAGGCCTTCGTGCTGCGCGTTGTAGACCACTATGCCGACGCCATCGGCTGCGTACACATGGCCGGCGCTCACCAACGCGGTGGCCAGCAGGGCTTTTTTCAGGAAAGACGGGATACGGGAAATCATGCTGTGGCAGCTCCTGGCTTTTTAATCGAGCAAGCAGATTTGACGGGGAAGACGTCGATTATTGTAGATCAATAGGAATCATTTGCATGTTTGCGGCGCGGCAAATGTAAAGGGCCAAATGAGAAAAATTCGTCAAATCATTGGGTCGACGGACAACCTTTTTGCGAGCCGCTTGCCGCCTGGCTGATCACCGCTGCCAGACGCTTGACGTTGTTCTGCTGGGCCGCCACCAATTCATCAATGGACGGCCCAGAAGGTGTCTGCAAAGTGCTGCGACAGGTCAGCAGGGTGTTTTCATCGCCATTCGCACCGCGCAAGCGCCATTTGACGTCGATCAAGCCATATTGACCGGGAATCGAATCGAAGCGCTGCACTTCAAGACGCACCGAAACCCGACGTTGCGGATTGCTGTTGATCATCTGGTCGAGCAGGGCACTGCGCAGCTCATCCACCAGACTGGCGCCCCACCATTGGGTTTCGAGGATCGCCATGCCTGTATTGCCCTCGCGCACCACAATCTGCGGCCGGTCGACCTGCGGCGGAACGGTCAGGCCTTCGATCTGGATATCCGTCGTGGGCCTTGCGTTGCCGGTCAATTGGGCCGGGGTCAGGGTGTGGAACTGAATCGGGTCGCTGCGGCAAGCGGCAAGCAGCAACACAGCGGTCATCAGGGTCAGCTTGTGCGAAAAAGCCATGGGTGTTGCTCCTGTGGTCAATTGCGCGGTGGCGCTTGCAGGTCCATCGGCGCGGCATTGTTGGGCCGACCGCGAATCAGCGATTCCGGATGCCGCCCGAGGTAATCCGAAAGGTCACGCAAAGACCGCGACGTGCGTCCCAACTCGTCCAGCGTCTGTCCCAGTTTTTCCCGTTGCGGCGAATCTTCGGCCAGGGTCGAGTTGGCCGATTGCAACGTGGTATTGGCCGATTCCAGGGTCTTGCTCACGTTCGACAGGGTATTTTGTACCCCTGGCAGCGTCTTGCCGTTGAACTGGCTCAGGGTTTTGCGCATTTCCACGAGGTTGCTGTCAAGATTGCCGGCAATGCGTTCAACTGGCAGTTTGTTGATCTTGTCGACCATGGCTTCGAGTTTTTCCTGCAATTGCTCCAGGCTACCCGGAACGGTCGGAATCATGACCGGACGCGCCGTGGCATCGAAGGCGACTTTTTCGGCTTTCGGGTAGAAATCCAGCGCGATGTACAACTGGCCAGTCAACAGGTTTCCGGTGCGGGCCTGAGCGCGCAGACCGTTCTCGATGAACGTGCCGATCAGGCGCACGCCGCCGGCCTCGTCATTGGGATCATGATTGAGCGCGGCGAGCATTTTCGTATGGGCCTGCCCCAAACGTTGCGGGTAGATCACGATGCCGACGTTGAGCGGGAAGCTGCGTTTTTTTGCATCGAAATCGAGATTGATCGAAACGACCCTGCCGATTTCCATGCCGAGAAACTCCACCGGCGCATCGACCTTGAGCCCGCGCAGTGCCTGATCGAAGCGCAAGGCCAGGTATTGCGGTTTGCCATTGGGCGGGGCGAGGGCGGTTTGCTGGTCGTCGAACAGTTCGTAGGCGTATTCCTCAGGCGCCGGTTTGTCGTTGGGGCTGTACTCAGGCGCGCGGAATGCGATGCCGCCGACCAGGATCGAGGACAAGGACTCGGTCTTGACCGCGAAACCGTTGGCGCCGACGTTTACGTCAATACCGCTGGCGTTCCAGAACCGGGTGTTTTCGGTAACGTATTGATCGTTGGGCGCGTGGATGAACAATTCGATGTTCACGCCTTTGCCGTCCGGGTCCAGTTCATACGCCACGACTTGCCCAACCGGGATTTTGCGGTAGTAGACCGGGGAACCGATATCCAGCGAACCCAGGTCTTGGGTATGCAGGGTGAAACGTTTACCCGGCTCGCCATAGGTGATCGGTGGCGGGTTTTCCAGGCCCTTGAAATTCTTCGCGCGGCCATTGGCCTGGCCGATGTCGGCGCCGATGTAATCGCCGGACAGCAGTGTGTCGATGCCGGACACTCCACCCGCACCGATACGCGGACGCACCACCCAGAACTGCGAGTCTTCGCGGGTGAAGCTTTCAGCCTGCTTGGCCAGTTTGATGGTGGCGTTGACGCTTTTCTGGTCGTTGCTCAGATCCACATCCGTGACATGGCCGATCACCACGTTGCGGTACTTGACCTCGGTCTTGTTGGCGGTCAGGCCGTCACCAGTCTTGAAGGTGACCGTGATGGTCGGACCTTCCTTCAAGATGCTGTTGACCACCAGCGAAATCCCCACGAGTACCGCGACAATTGGCACGATCCATACCAATGAAACGCCGAAACGGCGGGTCTTGATCGGGGCCTGACCGGGGGCCTGTGGCCCGTCAGTGGCTTGAGACTGCATCCTTGACCTCCTCGTTTGGTTTATCCCGCTCTGCCTCTTTATCCCAGATCAGGCGCGGATCGAAACTCATGGCCGATAGCATGGTGAACACCACCACCAGTCCAAAAAACAGAATGCCCGCACGCGGCTCGATGTCGGCCAGGGCTTGAAACTTCACCAGTGAGGCCACCAGCGCGACCACGATCACGTCGAGCATCGACCAGTAGCCGATCACCTCGACGAAGCGGTACAGCTTCGAGCGCTCCTTGCGCGCCCACTCGCTGTCGCGTTGCACGGTGACCAGCAGCAACGTGATCGCCACGAACTTGATGCCCGGCACCGCGATACTGGCGATGAAAATGATCAGGGCGATGTCCCAGGCGCCAGCCTCCCAGAACTCCAGTACGCCGCTGATGATCGTGCTATCGGCACCGTTGCCGACCATTTTGGTGTTCATCACCGGCAGCAGATTGGCCGGAACATAGAACACCAGGGCGGTGATCATGTAGGCCCAGGTCCGGGTCAGCGAATTGGTCTTGCGTCGATGCAGCGGCGCGCCGCAGCGCTCACATTCGTGAGGCTGGCGGGTCATGTCACAGGCCAGGCCACAGCTGTGGCACAGGCACAGATTGAGGTCGTCGGCGACCGGAGGCGTATTCATGGGATGTCCCACAGATCACGGATGTCGCGGCCGGCGATACGGATCATCATCAGGCTGAGAACGGCCAGCGCGAACAAGCCGATGCCGGGCAGTACATCGAGCAATCCGGCAAGCTTGATCACCGCGACCATCGCCCCCAGCAGGCAGACTTCCAGCATGCTCCAGGGCCTCAACGTTTCCAGCCAGCGCATGCAGAACTTGAACCCCGGAGAGCGTCGATGGGCGAGGGCGTAGCTCAGGACCCAGATCAGCAGCGACAACTGGATAATCGGCGCGATGATCATGGCGATCGCGGCCACCATGGCGATGAACGTGATCGGCCCGAGGCTCAAGGCCAGCACCGAATCCCAAAGTGTTGCGCTGTTTTTCAGGCCTTTGAGGCTGATGCTCATGACCGGATAGAAATTGGCGAAGATCCACAGCATCAATGCGGTGAAGGTCAGCGCCAGGCGCTGCTCCACCGTCAGGCCGTTATAGCGCTGGAGCACGCCGCCGCAGCGCGTACACAGGGTTTTCTGATGCTTGGCGAGCGTCGCTTTTTTGTACACGCAGTCGCAGTGCTCGCAGATGATCAGTTGGGCATTCGTCGCCATGGGCCAGGCTCGACAGGAGGCAGGAATTGATGAGCACCCCCTCAATATAGAAGTGACTCGCAATTGAGCAAATCGAAAGGCGAAACAAGGGGATGGGTAGAAAGGGGAATACACAAAAACAATGTGGGAGCTAGCCTGCTGGCGATAGCGGTCTGGCATCAAACGAATTAATTGTCTGATACACCGCAATCGCTAGCAGGCTAGCTCCCACAGGGTGGTGCAAGGTAGCAGGGGGGGGTTAACCGAGGACTTCGCGCATCCGATACCACAACATGCCAAGGGCCAGCAGTGGCGAACGCAGGGCGCGGCCGCCGGGGAAGGTCATGTGCGGCACGGCGCTGAACACGTCGAAACCTTTGCTGTGGCCAGCATGGATCGCTTCGCCCAGCAACTTGGCGCACCAGTGGGTCACGTTCAGGCCATGACCGGAATAGCCTTGGGCGTAGAACACATTCGGGTGCTGGCTCAAGCGCCCGACCTGCGGGAAACGATTGGCCGTGATTCCGATCTTGCCGCCCCATTGATAGTCGATGCGCACGTTGGCCAGTTGCGGGAAGACCTTGAGCATCTGCGGGCGCATGTACGCGGTGATGTCCCGAGGATCGCGCCCGGAGTAATGGCAGGCGCCGCCAAACAACAGGCGTCGGTCCGCCGAGAGACGGTAGTAATCCAAACCGACTTTCTGGTCGCACAGCGCCACGTTGTGCGGGATCAACTCTGCCGCAAGCTCCGGCGACAACGGTTCGGTAGCGATGATGTAGCTACCGGCCGGCAGCACCTTGCCGCTGAGTTTCGGTTCGAGTTCTTCCAGGTGCGCGTTGCAACCGAGCACCAGACTGCCGGCGCGTACCGTGCCACCGGCACAACGCACCTGCACCGTGCTGCCATGGATCAGCTCCAGCACCGGGCTCTGTTCGAAGATATTCACGCCAAGGGATTGCGCAAGCTGCGCTTCGCCCAGGACCAGATTCAACGGATGCAAATGCCCCGAACCCATATCGATCAGGCCACCGGCATACACACCGGAATTCACCACTTGCTGACGAATCTGCTCAGGTTCGACCAAGCGGGTTTCGTGGGCGTAACCGGATTCCTTGAGCTCTGCGTATTCAGCTTTCAAACCGGCGAACTGCGCCGGGGTGTTGGCTAATTCGCAAAAGCCCCAGCGCAGGTCGCAATCGATCGCGTTTTCGCGAATGCGGTTACCCACTACTTGCACCGACTCCGTCCCGGCGTGCTCCAGATAGCGCACGCCTTCGGCACCAATGTGTTTGGCGAAACCGCTGACGTCGTGGCCGATCCCGCGTATCAATTGCCCGCCATTGCGCCCGCTGGCGCCCCAGCCAATTCGCCGCGCCTCCAGCAGGATCACCGAGAGCCCGCGCTGGGCCAGTTCGATGGCGGTGTTGACCCCGGTAAAACCGCCGCCGATCACGCAGACATCGGCCACGAGGTCTTCGCCCAGCGTTGGCCAGGGCCCAATGCCATGGGCCGACGCCGCGTAGTAGGAGTGGGTATGTTCCTGGGTGTACTGGTTCATTTGTTGGACTTCACTTTGCTCCACGAACGGGTCATCAGTCGCATGATCGACTGCGGCGGCGTGGTCGAGATGTAGAGCTTGTCGAGGACTTCCTGGGACGGGTAAACCTCGGGGTTGTTGACCAGTTCAGGGTCCATGTATTGCTTGGCGGCCGGGTTCGGGTTGGCGTAACCGACCGATGCGCTGACCTTGGCGATCACCTGCGGGTCGAGCAGGTAATTGATGAAGGCGTGGGCTTCTTTCGTGTTGCTGGCGTCGGCGGGAATGGCCAGCAGGTCGAACCACAAGTTCGCGCCTTCCTTGGGAATGGCGTAGGCGATGTTCACGCCGTTGCCGGCTTCCTTGGCGCGGTTGGCGGCCTGGAACACGTCGCCCGAGTAACCGAAGGCGACGCAGATATCGCCGTTGGCCAGGTCGGAGACGTACTTGGATGAGTGGAAATAGGTAATGTACGGACGGATGCTCAGCAGCTTGGCTTCGGCTTTCTTGAAGTCCTCGGGATTCTCGCTGCGCGGGTCCATGCCCATGTAGTTGAGCACCGCCGGGAACACTTCATCCGCCGAGTCCATCATCGACACGCCGCACGCGCTAAGTTTCTTGATGTTCTCCGGCTCGAACAGCACGGCCCAGGAATCGATGTGGTCGATGCCCAGCACTTGCTTGACCTTGTCGACGTTGTAACCGATGCCGTTGGTACCCCAAAGGTACGGCACCGAGTGCTCGTTGCCCGGATCGTTTTTCTCCAGCAGCGTCAGCAGTTTCGGATCGAGATTCTTGAAATTCGGCAGCTGTTCGCGATCCAGTTTGAGGAACGCGCCAGCCTTCACCTGACGGGCGAGGAAGTGGTTGGACGGCACCACCACGTCATACCCGGTGCGCCCGGCGAGCAGTTTGCCTTCCAGGGTTTCGTTGGAATCGAAGACGTCGTAGATCACCTTGATCCCGGTCTTGGCCTGGAAGTCGGCGAGGGTGGTTTCGCCGATGTAGTCGGTCCAGTTGTAGACGCTGACCTGCGGCTGGGCCTGCGCAACGGCGCTGAACAGAACGGCCAGCGCAACCGGGACCACGGATTTCAATAGACGCATATCGATACCTTCTTGGAATTATTGGGATCTATGGGTAATCACCACACCCTGTGGGAGCTGGCTTGCCAGCGATGGCGGGCTGTCAGTCGACAACGATGTTGAATGTGCCGCCCTAATCGCGGGCAAGCCCGCTCCCACAGGGAATGTGTGATGTTCAGACGCTGAGCATCAAGAACTCACGCTCCCAGGAACTGATCACCCGCTTGAAGTTCTCGTGCTCGGCGCGTTTGACCGCGACGTAGCCGCGCACGAATTTGTCGCCCAGATAACGGCCAATGGTTTCGCTTTCTTCCATCTGGGTCAGGGCGTCTTCGATGGTGATCGGCAGGCGCAGGTTGCGGCGTTCATAGGCGCGGCCCTGTACAGCGGCGCTCGGTTCGATGCGCTCGACCATGCCGAGGTAGCCGCACAACAGACTGGCGGCGATGGCCAGGTACGGGTTGGCGTCGGCACCCGGCAAGCGGTTTTCCACGCGCATGGCGTCCGGGCTGGAGGTCGGTACGCGCAGGCCGACGGTGCGGTTTTCTTCGCCCCATTCGACGTTCACCGGTGCCGAGGTGTCTGGCAGGAAGCGGCGGAACGAGTTGACGTTGGGTGCGAACATCGGCAGCACTTTCGGGATGTACTTCTGCAAGCCACCGATGTGATGCAGGAACAGCTCGCTCATGTTGCCATCCGCATCGGCAAAGATCGGCTGGCCGGTGGCGATGTCCACCACGCTCTGGTGAATGTGCATGGCGCTGCCCGGCTCGTCGCCGACCGGTTTGGCCATGAAGGTCGCCGCCACGTTGTGCTTGAGCGCCGCCTCACGCATGGTGCGTTTGAACACGGTGATCTGGTCGGCCAGGTCCAGCGCGTTACCGTGACGGAAGTTGATTTCCATCTGCGCCGGGCCGTCTTCGTGGATCAGCGTGTCGAGGTCCAGGCCTTGCAATTCGCACCAGTCATAGACGTCTTCGAACAGCGGATCGAATTCGTTCGCCGCGTCGATGGAGAACGACTGGCGACCACTTTCGGCACGACCCGAACGGCCCATCGGCGCCTTGAGCGGCAAGTCCGGGTCTTCGCAGCGCTGGGTCAGGTAGAACTCCATTTCCGGCGCAACGATTGGGCGCCAGCCTTTGTCGGTGTACAGCTGCAGGACTTTCTTCAGTACGTTGCGCGGCGACAATTCGATCGGGTTGCCGAACTTGTCGAAGGTGTCGTGGATCACGATGGCGGTCGGCTCGATGGCCCATGGCACCACGTAGACGGCGTCTGCATCCGGCTTGCAGACCATGTCGATATCGGCGGGGTCGAGCAGGTCGTAGTAGATGTCGTCGTCGACAAAGTCCCCGGTTACCGTTTGCAGAAGGACACTTTCCGGCAGGCGCATGCCTCGCTCATGCAGGAACTTGTTGGTCGGTGCAATTTTGCCGCGTGCAATGCCGGTCAGATCGCTGACGACGCACTCGACTTCGGTAATCTTGTGATCTTTCAGCCAAGTGAACAGCTGATCGAAAGGGACATTCATAAAGACCTCGTTATTGGTTTTATTAACGCCAGGAGAGGCCAGTTTCATCCGCCGGACACTTCCCCTGTAGCGCGTTGCCGTCTATCTTGGGCGAGCCTTGCGGTTCCATCTATCCACTTTAAGCAGCACAAAGCGCACCAAAAGAGTGCGCAAGGTCACCCATGACAAACTGTAATTCACTACAGGTTCAAGCGTTCAGTACCGCCGATGTCGCCGAGCAAATCCGCGCCACGCCGGGCTGGACCCAGCATTACCAACAGATGTCGCCGGGGCATTTCGCCGGTCTGGTGCGCTATCTGGATTTACAGGGCGTGGAGATTTACGAAGAGCACATGAACACCCGGGTCGAGCAGAACTTCAGCGCGCCCCAGGGTTCGCTGGCGTTCTGTTTTGATCGCAGCGACAACGCGCTTTATGTGCTCAATGGTGAAAGCCGCAACATCTGGATCACCCCGGAGAACTATCAGGAAATCGCCGTGGTGTTCGGGCCGGAATTCGTCCAGCGCAATAGCCTGGATGTGGCTCGGCTGGAGGGGTTGTTCATGGCGCCGCTCAACTCGCAGCAGAACGCTTTGTTCTGTCGCTGGCTCAGCGGCACGCTGACGCGGTTGTCCCAGACTTTCGATCCGCCGACCCGGGAAGCGCTCACTCAGCAATTGCTGGAGGATTGCCTGTTCATCCTCGATAACGCCTGTATCTGTCTCGATCAAGGCGCGTTGCAGCGCCGGGCCGGGGAACGGGCGATCATGAAACGGGTAGGGGAATGGGCGGCAGACACCCCGGAAGAACACCTCAACCTGCTGGAGTTGTCCCTGGTTGCCGGGGTTTCACTGCGCCAGTTGCAGCATGCGTTCAAGACCTACACCGGCATGGCGCCGACCCAATGGTTGCGCTTGCGCCGACTCAACAGCGCCCGCCGCGAACTGCTCAGCCGCACGCCAACGCAAACCACCGTCGCCGAAGTGGCGATGCACTGGTCGTTCTGGCATTTGGGTCGGTTTTCCAGCAGTTATCGCGCACTGTTCAAGGAGTTGCCGAGCGACACCTTGAAACGTGCGGGCAACACTGCGCTGGTGGGTCGGCGGCGTTAAAACGTCGGCGGCGTGATCACCCAGATCACCACCGCATCCACCTCGCCGGGATTGCCGTAACGGTGCGGCTCCTGGCTGGAGAAACTGAAGCTGTCGCCTTCGCTGAGCTGAAAATGACGCTCACCCACCCACAACTCGAAACTGCCGGACAGCAGATAACCGGCTTCTTCACCTTCATGGCTGTAGCTTTGCTGGCTGTAGGTGCCGGGCGGAAAACGCGAGTGGAGCATTTCCAGTTGTTGATTGGGTTGCGGCGTCAGTAACTGGTCGACGATGCCGTCCTCGTAATGCACGCTCAAGCGGCTGTTCTTGCGCACCACAACGCCGTCATCTTCAGGAGCGGTATTGGCTTCGCTGGCGAAAAACCACTGGATGGTTACGCCCAGACTGCGGGCGATGTTGAACAGTGCGGGAATCGACGGGTAGGCGAGGTTGCGTTCCAGTTGGCTGATGTAGCCGGCGGTGAGTTCGCTCTGCTGCGCCAGTTCCGCCAGGGTCATGCCCCGGCGTTTGCGCAGGCCGCGAATCCGCGTGCCGAGGAAGTGCGGTTCGGCGGCGCCGGTTGCGGGCTGTGATTTGCTGTTGGTGCTCATGGAAAATTCCGAACCGGGGGCTGAGCTGCGCCCCTGTAGGAGCT
>NZ_JBSVXD010000108.1:0-21295 GCF_054070755.1 Pseudomonas sp. SDO5591_S426
CTTGGATCGCATTCCCCTGTAGGAGCTGCCGCAGGCTGCGATCTTTACTTATTTCATGCCCAACCTTTTGGCCATCCGCCCAAGGTTCGCCCGATCCAGCCCCAACTCCCGCGCCGCACTGGCCCAGTTGTTGTTGTGCCGTTCCAGGCATGCGCCGATCAACTGGCGCTGATAGTTCTCGGTGGCCTCACGCAAGTCGCCGGTCACTAGCGCCATGGCAGCCGTGGCCGGCTGCTCGGCGCTGACTTCAATGCTGCCGTTAGGCAGGTCCAGGTCGGCAGCGCTCAAGCTGAGAATCTTCGGCCGTTCCTTGCAGTTACCCAAGGCCTTCAATGCGCTGCGGCCGATCAGGTGTTCCAGTTCCCGCACGTTGCCCGGCCAGTCATAGGCGAGCAACGCGGCTTGGGCATCGCTGCCCAGGCGCAGGCTGTTGAGGCCCATGCGCGAGCGGTTCTGCTCCAGGAAATAACCGCTGAGCAGCAGCACGTCACGGCCACGATCACGCAGGGCCGGCACTAATAAAGGATAAACGCTAAGGCGATGATAGAAGTCGGCGCGGTAGCGGCCGCTGCGCACTTCTTCGGCCAGGTCGCGGTTGGTCGCCGCGATCAGCCGCACATCGACCTGATGCTCCTTGTCCGAACCCAGGCGCTGCAACTGACCGCTTTGCAGCACACGCAGCAGTTTGGCCTGCACCGTCAGCGACAATTCGCCCACTTCATCGAGAAACAGCGTGCCGCCATTGGCCAGTTCGAATTTGCCACGGCGGTCATTCATCGCCCCGGTGAAGGCGCCGCGTACGTGGCCGAACAATTCGCTTTCCACCAGCGTGTCGGGCAACGCGGCACAGTTGAGGCTGATGATCGGCTTGTCGGCGCGCGGCGAGGCGGCGTGAATGGCTTGGGCCACCAGTTCCTTGCCGACCCCGGTTTCCCCGGTGATCAGCACGGTCAGGTCGCTGCCGCCCACCAGACTGATTTCTTCCACCAGGCGTTTGAGCGCTTTGCTCTGGCCGATCATTTCGCGATTCTGCTGGCCGCTGGCCTGACGATAGACCTCGGCGCGCTGGTGCTCGTCTTCGACGCGGTTGTTCAGGCGTTCGATGCGCTCGACGGCGTTGACCGTGGCGGCGGCGAGACTGGCGAAGGCCTCAAGCGCATCCAGTTCGATCGGTTCAAACTGCTCCGGGTCGAGGGCGTCGAGGGTCAGCAAGCCCCATGGGCGCTCGTCGATGAGCAGCGGGCAACCCATGCAATCGTGGACTTCCAAGTGATCATCGAGACCATCGACCAGGCCGTCATAAGGATCGGGCATGTCGCTGTCGGCGGCGAAACGGGTCGGGCCGGGGCTGCTGAGCAGCGCTTCGAAGCGCGGATGTTCGCTGACCTTGAAGCGTCGGCCGAGGGTGTCGGTACTCAACCCGTCGACGGCCAGCGGCACCAGCCATTCGCCATCGAGACGCAGCAGGGCGGCGGCATCGCAGGGCAGCAGGGCGCGCATGGCTTCCAGCAGGCGTCGATAACGCTCGCCTTCGGGGAGTTCGCGGGACAGGTCGGAGACCAGTGGCAGCAGGGCGGTAAGCAAGGATTTTGCAGTCATAGTGACTCCATGTAGTCGGTGTGACTATAAGTCAGGCTGTGTCGTTATGACTATCAAGTTTTTAACTTGTTGATTTATAACGATTTAATAGTTGGCATGGAAACTGAAATGCATAAGGCAACAGTCAAGAAAAGCCCTGCTGCCCAGGAGACATTTTATGCTTAGCGTCCAAGACCGTGCCATCGTCAAATCCACTGTGCCATTGTTGGAAAGCGGTGGCGAAGCCCTGATCACCCACTTCTACCGCATGATGCTCTCCGAGTATCCGGAAGTCCGCCCGCTGTTCAACCAGGCTCACCAATCCAGTGGTGACCAACCGCGTGCCTTGGCCAACGGCGTGCTGATGTATGCGCGCCACATTGACCAGCTCGACCAGTTGGGCGACCTGGTGGCGAAGATCATCAACAAACATGTGGCCCTGCAGATTCTGCCGGAGCACTACCCGATTGTAGGCACCTGCCTGCTGCGCGCCATTGCCGAAGTGTTGGGCGAAGAAATCGCCACCCCGGAAGTGATTGCAGCGTGGGGTGCGGCTTACGGTCAACTGGCGGACATCCTGATCGGTGCCGAAACCAGCATCTACGACCAGAAAGAACAGGCTCCGGGCGGCTGGCGCGGGGCGCGTGAATTCATCATCGCGGCCAAGATCGAAGAAAGCGCGGAAATCACTTCGTTCTACTTCGAACCGGTGGACAAAGGCTTGATTCTGGCGGCAGAGCCGGGCCAGTACATCGGCATGAAACTGATCCTCGATGGCGAAGAAATCCGTCGTAACTACTCACTGTCGGCCCTAGCCAACAAAGGTCAGTACCGCATCAGCGTCAAGCGTGAGGCCGGTGGTCGCGCTTCCAATTTCCTGCACGATCAATTGCACGTAGGTTCGACCATCCAGCTGTTCCCGCCATCGGGCGAGTTCACCCTTACCGCCAGCGACAAACCGTTGGTGCTGATCAGCGGCGGCGTCGGCATCACCCCGACCCTGGCGATGCTCGAAGCGGCGTTGCAGACCGAGCGTCCGGTGCACTTTATCCACTGCGCGCGCAACGGCAGCGTCCACGCCTTCCGCGACTGGATCGACGGGCTGGCCGAGCGTCATCCGCAACTCAAGCGCTTCTACTGCTACGCCGAAGATGACGGCGTGAGCCCGGCGGCGCACAAGGTCGGGCTGTTGAGCCAGGAGCAACTGGGCGAATGGCTGCCGCAAGAGCGTGACCTGGATGCTTACTTCCTGGGGCCTAAAGGTTTCATGGCGGCCATCAAGCGTCACCTCAAGGCCTTGGGTGTGCCGGAGAAGCAAAGCCGTTACGAGTTCTTCGGGCCGGCTGCGGCGTTGGAGTAACCCCGTACTCATGATCGTTCCCACGCTCTGCGTGGGAACGCCTCCACGGACGCTCCGCGTCCGCTTTTGGGACGCAGAGCGTCCCTTGCTGCATTCCCACGCAGAGCGTGGGAACGATCAGTTAATCCCTTCTTAACCCGTCTGTCGTCTATTCCCCCGACATCCCCCAGCGCGCGCCCAGCGTGTAGACTGGCGGGCAATCGATATCTTCAAGGGAAACGCGATGAGCGAGGAAACAATGCGGTTGGGCCGTGAACGGCGCTATCTGGTGTTGCTGGGCATCATCTGCCTGGCGCTGATCGGCGGCGCGCTGTACATGCAAATCGTACTGGGCGAGGCGCCGTGCCCGCTGTGCATCCTGCAACGTTATGCCCTGTTATTGATTTCGATCTTCGCCTTTATCGGCGCGGCCATGCGCAACCGTCGCAGCATCACCGTGTTTGAAACCCTGGTGGTGATCTGCGCCCTGGCAGGCGTCGCCGTGGCCGGGCATCACGTCTACACACAGTTCTATCCAGCCGTCAGTTGCGGCATCGACGTATTGCAGCCGATTGTCGATGGCTTGCCACTGGCGAAGATCTTCCCGCTGGGCTTCCAGGTCGACGGTTTCTGCTCCACGCCGTACCCGCCGATCCTCGGTTTGTCGCTGGCGCAGTGGGCCTTGGTCGCCTTCGTGCTGGTGGTGATACTGGTGCCGCTGCTTACCCTGCGTAACCGCAAGTCGTTGCGCTGAGAGCATCTGCTACAGCGTATTGTCGGACAAAAAACGCCCCGGTCTTCGCTGAGAAGGCCAGGGCGTTTTTTTGCATATCAGAGGGCGATGGAAAACACCGTAGCAGGTGGAAACACAGGTGCGACACGTGTGCGACATGTTGTCACATCTTGAGTGTCGCAGCGGCCGCCAGGGTCGCGGATTGGTGCGCGATCATGCAATGAAATTGGTGCGTTTTGCCCACCGCCGAGAACAGCCGCCAACCGGCTGCAGCAGGCAGTTTTAACAGGCTCTGGCAATTTGCCAGAGCCCTTGTCACATGGGGGCTTGGGCGGCGTCGAGAACACCTGCCGGACCCACAATGCTGTCTGAATCGCGGGTGGTAGACCTACTATTTTTGGTGTTTTTGTTGAGAATTAATTTCGATAACATGCGCCACTTTTACGAGTTCGGCGAAGCATTGTTGCGGCTCGGGATATAAATTATTTCGGGATGAGACATGGTTTAAAAAACGCTACATAACTACAATCGCCCCCCACTGAATTCCCCGGCGCTGTTCACCCTCTCGAGGTGTTTGAACAGAATCAGGGTGTCGAGAGGCCGGGCGGCTTCATGCGACTCCCAGGTGTCGGTGCCTCCAACTATCCGCACCAAATGGAATTGGTCTGTAACAAGGCCTTTGACCACGAATTCGAATAAGAACTCACCGCTGGCCCAGGATTTGTCGAAACGCGTCTGACGCTCGACGGGCAGCCCTTATTCAATCCAAAGAAATGCCAACCCTTGGCAGGGTGAAGTGTTGGCGATCAAAACCCAACTGCATTGCGCAAGCTGCTTTAGAGGTCGTGAGATGAGTAAAAACAGGTACCCCAGACTACTAGGCTTAGTGCCGCTGCTCGGCACGTTGTTGCTGGGAGGCTGCAACATGACCTTGCTCAATCCCACCGGCCAGATTGGCCTGGAACAGCGCAACCTGATCATCACCGCAACGCTGCTGATGCTGTTGGTCGTGGTTCCGGTCATCGTCATGACCTTCCTGTTCGCCTGGAAATACCGCGCGTCCAACACCAAGGCGACCTACACGCCTAAATGGAACCACTCCACCAAGATCGAGATCGCGGTGTGGACTGTTCCGGTGTTGATCATCATTGCCCTGGGTTACATCACCTACATTTCGACCCACGAACTGGACCCGTACCGTCCGATCGAATCCGACGTGAAGCCGGTGACCATCGAAGTGGTCGCGCTGGACTGGAAGTGGCTGTTCATCTACCCGGAACAAGGCATTGCCACGGTCAACAAGATCGTGTTCCCGGCGAACACACCAATCAACTTCAAGATCACCTCCGACGCCGTGATGAACTCGTTCTTCATCCCGGGCCTGGGCGGCCAGATCTACGCGATGGCGGGCATGCAGACCAAGCTGCATTTGATCGCCGACCGCAACGCTGAAATGGAAGGCATCTCCGCCAACTACAGCGGCGCTGGTTTTACCGGTATGAAATTCAAAGCGATCTCAACTTCCCAGGAAGATTTCGACGCCTGGGTAAGTGAAGTCAAAAAGGCACCTAAACAGCTTGAACAAGCTGAATACGCAGCCCTTTCCAAGCAGAGCCAGAACAACCCAGTCGAGCTCTACTCCTCGGTGACGCCGAACCTGTTCCAGACCATCGTCGACAAGTACGAAGGCATGAAACCGGGCCCGAAGGTCAAGCACGAGAAGAAAGAGAAAGAAGTGGCCGCTACGGACATGAACTCGCATTCAGCTGCCGGGGCAGAGGAGTAAACGATGTTTGGTAAATTAAGTTGGGAAGCGGTCCCGTTCCACGAACCGATCGTAATGGTGACCATCGCCATGATCGCGCTCGGCGGTCTGGCACTGTTCGCCGGTATCACTTACTTCAAGAAGTGGACCTACCTGTGGACCGAGTGGCTGACTTCGGTCGACCACAAGAAAATCGGCGTGATGTACATCATCGTCGCCATGGTCATGCTGCTGCGCGGTTTTGCCGACGCCATCATGATGCGTACCCAGCTGGCCATGGCCACCGAGGGTTCGCCTGGCTACCTGCCACCTGAACACTATGACCAGATCTTCACCGCTCACGGTGTGATCATGATCATCTTCATGGCGATGCCATTCTTCACCGGCCTGATGAACCTTGCAGTGCCGCTGCAGATCGGCGCGCGTGACGTTGCCTTCCCGTTCCTGAACTCCTTGAGCTTCTGGCTGCTGGTTTCCGGTGTTGTGCTGATCAACCTGTCCCTGGGCGTCGGCGAATTCGCCAAGACCGGTTGGGTTGCCTATCCGCCGCTGTCGGGCCTGCAATACAGCCCTGGCGTGGGGATGGATTACTACATCTGGGCGCTACAGCTATCCGGGCTAGGTACGACGCTAACGGGGGTTAACTTCCTCGCTACCGTGCTGAAAATGCGTACCCCTGGCATGAAACTGATGGACATGCCGATCTTCACCTGGACCTGCACCTGGGCCAACGTCCTGATCGTGGCTTCGTTCCCGATCCTGACCGCTACCCTGGCACTGCTGACGCTTGACCGTTATATGGATTTCCACATTTTCACCAATGAACTTGGTGGCAATCCAATGATGTACGTCAACCTGTTCTGGGCGTGGGGCCACCCTGAGGTATACATCCTGATCCTGCCGGCATTCGGCATTTTCTCGGAAGTGATCTCGGCCTTCACCGGCAAGAAACTGTTCGGCCACAAGTCGATGATCTACGCTTCGGGCGCGATCTCGGTACTGGGCTTCATGGTTTGGCTGCACCACTTCTTCACCATGGGTTCGGGTGCCAGCGTCAACGCCTTCTTCGGTCTGGCGACGATGCTGATTTCGATCCCGACGGGTGTGAAGCTATTCAACTGGCTGTTCACCATTTACCAAGGTCGTCTGCGTTTCACCAGCCAGGTGCTGTGGACCCTGGGCTTCATGGTGACCTTCGCCATCGGCGGCATGACCGGCGTACTGCTGGCCATCCCGGGTGCTGACTTCGTTCTGCACAACAGCCTGTTCGTGATCGCACACTTCCACAACGTGATCATCGGCGGTGCGGTGTTCGGTTACATCGCTGGTTTCGCGTTCTACTTCCCGAAAGCGTTCGGCTTCAAGCTGCACGAAGGTTGGGGTAAAGCAGCGTTCTGGTTCTGGATCTCGGGCTTCTTCGTCGCGTTCATGCCGCTCTATGCACTGGGCTTCATGGGCATGACCCGTCGTCTGAACGCCACCACCAACCCTGAGTGGGTGCCGTACCTGTACGTCGCCATGTTCGGTGCGGTGATGATCGCTGTCGGTATCGCCTGCCAACTGATCCAGCTGTACGTCAGTGTGCGTGACCGCAACAAGCCAGAGAACATGTGCGAACACGGTGACCCGTGGAATGCTCACACTCTGGAATGGTCGACCTCGTCGCCACCTCCGTTCTACAACTTCGCCGTGCTGCCGAAAGCTGACTGCGTCGATCCGTTCACCGAAGCCAAGGAAAACGGCACTGCGTACAAGGCTCCGGCCAAGTACGAGCCGATCCACATGCCAAACAACACCGCTACCGGTGTGGTCATGGGTGCTCTGCTGACCGTGTTCGGTTTCGCGATGATCTGGCACATCTGGTGGCTGGCAATCGCGAGCCTGGTAGGCACTGTCGTCTACTTCGCGATCCACGCTGCACGTGACGACCAGGGCTATATGGTCCCGGTTGAAACGATCGAGCGCATCGAAGCCGAGCAGCACAAGCGTCTGGTAGCGGCAGGGAAAATCCCGGCCACCGCCACCCGTGTTGAAACCTCGTTGGAACAGGCTTAAACCATGTCGAACTTAGTGACCAATGCTGGACACACCCATGTCGATGGACATGGGCATGATGACCATCACCACGACTCGGGCGAGATGACCGTATACGGTTTCTGGCTCTACCTGATGACCGACTGCATTTTGTTTGCGTCGATCTTCGCGGTGTACGCGGTACTGGTTAACAACGTAGCCGGTGGCCCGTCGGGCCACGACATCTTCGAACTGCCATACGTGCTGGGCGAAACCGCTCTGCTGTTGTTCAGTTCGATCACCTACGGCTTCGCCATGCTGGCGTTCTACCGTGGCAACAAGAAGCAGGTCCTGGGCTGGTTGGCCATGACCTTCCTGTTCGGCGCCGGCTTCATCGGCATGGAGATCAACGAATTCCACGTTCTGATCTCCGAGGGCTACGGCCCTAGCCGTTCCGGCTTCCTGTCCGGCTTCTTCACCCTGGTCGGTACCCACGGTCTGCACGTGACCAGCGGTCTGATCTGGATGGCGATCATGATGTATCAGGTCAACAAGCATGGCCTGACGTCGACCAACAAGACCCGTCTGAGCTGCCTGAGCCTGTTCTGGCACTTCCTCGACGTTGTCTGGATCTGCGTATTCACCGTTGTTTACCTGATGGGGACTATGTAAATGGCTAACCCAGCTCATTCCCACCACGGCCACGATGACGCCGGTCACGGCAGCTACAAGTCGTACGCCATCGGTTTCATCCTGTCGGTGATCCTGACCGTCATTCCATTCGGTCTGGTGATGTACCCGTCGCTGCCGAAGTCGATCACCCTGTTGATCGTCCTCGTGTTCGCGATCGTCCAGGTGCTGGTGCACCTGGTGTACTTCCTGCACCTGGACCGTTCGGCCGCGCAGCGTAACAACGTGATTGCGTTTGTCTTCGCCGCGATCGTAATCGTCCTGCTGGTTGGCCTGTCGCTGTGGATCATGTTCAGCATCCACACGTACATGATGGCGAAGTGAGGTAGACCCGATGTCGCTCAAGCACTTTATCCAAATCACCAAACCGGGGATCATTTTCGGTAACGTGCTTTCTGTGGCAGGCGGGTTCTTCCTGGCCTCGAAAGGGCATGTCGATCTGGCCGTGTTTCTGGCCGCCATGATCGGCACGTCCCTGGTCGTCGCCTCCGGTTGCGTGTTCAACAACTGCATCGACCGCGACATCGACATCAAGATGGAACGCACCAAGAACCGGGTGCTGGTACAGGGCTTGATCTCCCTGAAACTGGCCCTGATCTATGCGACCGTCCTGGGTGTTCTCGGCGTTGCGTTGTTGTACAAGGTGGCCAACCCGTTGGCCGCTTTGTTCGCGGTAATCGGCTTCGTGATCTACGTCGGCTTCTACAGCCTGTACCTCAAGCGCAAGTCGGTTCACGGCACGCTGGTGGGCAGTCTGTCGGGCGCCATGCCGCCAGTGATTGGTTATGTCGCAGTCAGCAACACCTTCGACATGGCTGCACTGACCCTGCTGGTGATGTTCAGCCTGTGGCAGATGCCGCATTCCTACGCCATCGCGATCTTCCGCTTCAACGATTACCTGGCCGCATCGATTCCGGTGCTGCCAGTGAAGCGCGGGATTCAAGTGGCCAAGAAGCACATCCTGATCTACATCCTGGCCTTCCTCTTGGCGACCTTGATGCTGACCTTCAGCGGCTACGCCGGCATGAGCTACCTCGCTGTCGCCGCGGCCATGGGCATGTACTGGTTGTACATGGCCTGGACCGGCTACAAGGCAGTGGATGACACGGTCTGGGCACGCAAGCTGTTCGTGTTCTCGATCTTCACCATTACCGCGTTGAGCGTGATGATGTCCCTGGACTTCAAAGTGCCGGCCGAGTTGCTGCTGACGTACGCGCCTTAAGGTTTAGACGCTGTAACGAAAAGCCCCGCCTTCGAGAGAAGAGCGGGGCTTTTTGTTGGGGGCTAATCGCAAGAGTGGTTCGTCAGGAAATTGATTTGTAGATTGCGTGACTATAAGCAATTTGCCTATAGTTGGCCCATGCGAACCGTATTCTTTGAAACCACTACCTTCACTGCCGCCGTTGGAAATTATCTGACGGACGATGAGTATCGTGCGCTGCAATCGCACATGCAGTTGAACCCGCAAGCGGGGGATGTCATGCCTCGAACCGGTGGCTTTCGAAAGCTTCGATGGGCGGATGGACGCCGAGGTAAAGGCAGACGAGGTGGCTTGCGAGTTATCTATTATTGACTTACGAATGATGGTCAGTTCTGGATGTTTGCAATTTATGACAAAGATGAGCTTGAGAATTTGACCGCCGACCAAGAAAAGGCGCTCAAGAAAGCGATAGAAACAGAGCTAAAAAAACGAGGTACCCGATGAAAAAACGCGACCTGTTTGCAGAATTGATGCAGGGCGTTGATGAGATGGCGGCTCAACGCGAAGGCAAAATTACGCTGCGCAATACGTCCATCGAGGACATTCCGGCTCCTGAAGTGGGGGCGCAAGAAATCGTTGCGCTACGGGAAAAGTTGCACATGTCTCAAGCGGTTTTTGCCAAACGTATTCGAACCAGCCCCAGCACCTTGAGAAACTGGGAGCAGGAAAAGTCGAAACCCAACGCTCAGGCTGCCTTGTTGATCAGGCTGGTGGAGAAATTCCCGGATATGGTGGATCGACTGGCAGTGGTTTGATTGAGTCAGCGAACACGTGAGAGGCCCCGCATTCGAAAGAATCGCGAGGCTTTTTCATTTACGTGGGCTTGTTACACGGAGCATCGAGCACCTTCACCACGTCGTCGATGATTTATGGACACCGCAATCCCGCTGTGGGAGCGAGCCGGCTCCGGGCTGCGTTCCGACGATTGTGGTGTGTCAGGCGACATTGATGCTGGATGTGAAGGCCCCATCGCGAGCAGGCTCACTCCTACAAGGGATAGGCGGTGGTCGGTTATTTGTGCGGCTTGTCCAGCAACCGGAAAAACCGCTCGCGCACCTGCACATGATCACTGTGCGCCACGTTGAACCGCAGAAACTGATTGGCATCCGGCGCTTTGCTGAGCATGGTTCCCGGCGCCAGCACCAGTTCGATTTCCAGTCCCTTTCTGGCCAGGCATTCGGCTTTGTATCCCTCTGGCAATCGCGTCCAGATGTACAACCCTTCCCCCGGCAGCGACGACACCGAACACCCGGCTTCGCCCAGCCACGACGCCACCCGGCTGTTCGACTCGTAGAGGCGATCCACCGTGCGCCGCATGTGTTTGGTGTAGCTGCCGTCGCTGAGCATGGTGCAGATGATCTGCTCGGCCATTTCCGAGGTCATGCCGCCGCAGGCCATTTTCAGGGTCACCATCCGCGCCGCCAGTTGCGGTGACAGCACCGCGAAGCTGACGCGGCTGTTGGCGGTCAGGGTCTTGGAGAACCCGGAGACGTAAGAGACATTGTCCAGTCCGCTCGCGGCCAGGCGTGGCGTTCGGCGTTGCTGCATGTCGCAGTACAAGTCGTCTTCGAGGATGTGGAAGTTGTAGCGATGGCTCAACTCCACCAAACGGTACACCTGCGCCGAGGTGAACGAGTGCCCGGTCGGGTTGTGCAGGGCATTGTTGGTCATGTAGAGCACGGGACGATGGGCGATCAGCAATTGCTCGAACGCATCCAGGTCCATGCCGTCACATTCGCGGCGGATGGTGATGACCTTGACCCCGTGCCACGCCAGATTGGTGTGCATCGTGAAGTAGCAAGGGTCGTCGAGCAGCACCGTGTCGCCGGGTTTGACCAGTAGGCGCATCAGCATGTCTATGGCTTGAACAGTGTTGGCGGTGGTGATGATCTGTTCCACCGGCGCTTCGATGCCCAAAGTCGACATCTTGACCCGCAAGGCCTGGCGCAATGGCAGGTAACCGCTGGCGTTGCCGTACTCGCCCATGCGCAGGGTGGTCGCGCGAAGCGTTCCGCGCACGGCTTTGAGCAATTCTTCGGCCGGCAACCAGGAGGAAGGCAGGAAACCGGCCCCCGGACGCAGCGCGCCATTGTCCAGCAGCACTGCGCGGCGCACCACGCTGAGGGTGTCTTGCGGGAGCAGGTCCGGGCCGGCATCGGGCTGGATCGTGGCGCTGGAGCGGTGCACGTAATGCCCCGAACCCTGGCGTGACACCACCAGGCCCTTGGCCCGCAAGCGGTCGAGGGCATCGACCACAGTGGATTTGCCCACGTTCATCAAGTCGGAGAGTTCGCGAATCGGCGGCAGCCTGGAGCCGTGGGGCAGGCCGCCCTGACTGATTGCTACGGTCAATTGATCGACGATCTGCTGCACCAGCGGTACACCCGGCTGGAACTCGATGGCGGCGATCACTGCGCGCTGAACCTGCATTTTACTGGTCTCTCCGGCAGTAAAGTTCGTTGGATTCTATACGAACTTGCTCTGATCAAGACAAGCATCTCTTTCTACTATCGCTTTGGAGTGTTTTCGGATTGTCGACCGTTTTGTCGGTCGTTCAGTCGCCAAGGTGTATGAGGTGTTGCAATGAGTTTAGAAACAACCGCCGTCGTGGCGAAACCGGTGATCAACCTGCGGTTGTTCACCATTCGGATCATCACGGCCGTGGCGCTGTTCGCGGTGCTGGGCAAGGCCAACGTCTGGCTCGACACCGCCACCAACAGCATTCTGGCCCTGGGTTATCGGGCATTGTTGCTGCTGTTGCCGTTGACGTTGCTGGTCCTCGGTCGCCGTTCCCTCAGCGTCACGTTGCTGTGCGCTGCCGCCGGTCTGGTGCTGCTGGCCGTCACCAGCAACCAGGGCGTTGTCATGTTTGCCGCGGCGTTGTTTGCCTACGGCATTGCGATTGCCGGTTACCTGATCAAGAGCGAAGCGGCGCAGACCAAGGAAGGCGCGGCCTATAACCGTGTGGCGATGAACATGGGCAGTCTGGTGGCCGGTTTGATCCTGCTGTCGCCGTTGCTGACGCCGAGCATGTTTTTCCTCGGTGCCGCCAGTTTCGTCCTGTTGTGCCTGCCCATCGCCATGGGCGCAACCTTCACCACCGAAGCCGCCGTGGCCCGCCCGGTCAGCCAGGAAGGCAGCGGCTGGCGCAACAAACTGCCGTGGGTGATCGCCGGGATCATCATGGGCATCAAGCTGTTTGGTGTGTTCTCGATCCTGCCGCAAGCGATCCTGCTGGAGACCGGCGAATTGCCCGTCTGGTACGGTCTGATGCTGATCCTCAACAGCGCCGTGGTGGTGTTCGCGCAAGTGCCGGTCATGAAACTGATCGAGAGCACCGGGCGCTTCAAGGTCCTGACGGTGATCGGGATCATCGTCGGCGGTTTTGCCGTGCTGTCTTCGCCGGCCGCTTTCCACGTCGAAACCCTGGTCGGCGCGCTGATCTGGGTGGCGCTCCTGTCCATCGCCGAGTGCGCGTTCAGCCACCTCGATTACTTCTCGGTCAAGCAGAACAACATGTTCGTCAAGGAAGTGTCCTTGGGCGTCGGTGCCGGGTTGACCGTGTTGATCATGCGGGTCATGCCACCTCCCTACAACGCGTTGTTGCTGGCCGCCATCGGCGCTGCGGGGATCCTGGTCTGGTACTGGCTCAACCGCAAATCCATTGCGTCGTTGCATGACTGACTTATCGCCGTTTCGGTTTTCACTTTGCAAGTCGGGGACATTATGAATACGACTTCATGCGTAGTAGTGGTGGGGTACAACGGCAGTCGGGTCCACGATATCCCGAAGTTGCGTGAACTGTGCAAGTCGCTCTACAACGCCCGGTTGATCCTGCTGGTCGAGCAGATCCAGCCTTTTGACGAACAGGTTGCCGATCACGTTTGCAGCACATCGTTGGCGGAGAAAGACGTCGCGGCTTCGCTGGAACTGGTGGTCGGTTGCCTGAATGCCGACCGCTGGAAGCTGATCGGCGTGCTGCCGTTTTCTGATCGCGGCGTGTTGCTCGGTGCGGCGCTGGCCAGCCATTTCGGCTTGCCCGGCATTACGCCGGCCGAGGCGCGGGCGGGTTTGGACAAGCAGATTTTCCGCCAGCTCGAAGCGGCGGCCAGCACATCACCCGATGATTATCGCCCGGTGCTTTCCGTACGGATCGAAAGCCTGCCGGAACTGCGCCAACGAGTCATCGAGCTCGGCGGCAAGGCGTTCATCAAGCCTGCCTGTGAAGGCGCCAGCCGTGGCTGCCGCGTCATCCGTCACCCGACCGAATGCGACGAGGCGTGGCAAGCCCTCAAGCCCTATCGCGAGGGCGGCATCGTGCTCGAAGAGTTGATCCAGAACGCCCGGGAATACAGCTGGGATTATGTTGCCGGAAGCACCTGGATCACTGAAAAAACTACCACCGAAGGTGCTTACCGCGCCGAGATCCAGCAAGTGGTGCCCGCGCCGTTGGCGGCAGACGCACAGGCTCGATTGATGGCGGCCGGCCGGCACATGGCGGGTCTGGTCGCGCAGGACAACGGTGCCTGGCACAACGAAGTTTTCCACAGGGCCAATCATCGCACCTCGGCCGTGGAAACCAACATGCGCCCCGGTGGCATGCATATCTGGGACCTGGCGCGTCAGGCGTTCGTCGATTTCAACCCGTGGGAGCGTTGGGTCCGTTGGGCCGTGGAAGGCCAGGTCGATAGCCATGACCCGGTGCCTCGCGGCTACTGCGGCATTCGCCTGCTGCGGGCTAGCGCCGGTGGCCTCTTGCGCGATGTGCCGGACATCCAGGCCCTGGCCCGGTCGCTGGGCATCGAACTGGTGGAGGCGGTGCTGAGCAAGCGTATCGGTGATTCGGTCACTGCCTTGGTGAAAGACAATTTCTCGTTCATCGGCCACATCGTGTTGTTCAACGAGGACTACGAGCGGCTCAGCCACGACCTGTTGCGGCTGGCCGAAGCGGTCGAATCGCGCGTCGGCATCACCAGCCTGGCTCCGTCCGTAAGGGCCGTGGGTTGAACCGTGGTTTTAGCAGTAGCGATCGATGTTTTTTGCAGTATTGATCAAGAGGGGTTGGTAAATGATTTCGCACATGACCTGTGATGAACGCTTCATCGCGCTGGCACAGGAGTTCGGTTATGACATCTACGGCGAGAACACTGCTGGCGGGCATTACGCGCCGCTGATTCGTCACCACGATGAACTGTATATCAGCGGTCTGGTGCCGCGCATGGACGGCAAGATCCACTATCCGGGCCGGGTGGGGCGCGACCTCAACATGGCGGATGCGCAAGCGGCCGCCAGCATCAGTGCGATGCGCGGGTTGGCGCTGATCGTTGATGCCATCGGTTCGCTGGACAAGATCAAGTCGCTGATCCGGGTGACGGTGTATGTGAGATGCACCGAGGATTTTGTCGACCTCAGCGAAGTCGCCAACGGTGCGTCGGATGTGTTCAGTCACGTGCTGGGCGATGCCGGAAAACATACACGGACTACCGTGGGTGTTTACCAGTTGCCAAAAAATGCGGCGATCGAAGTTGATATGATCGTGGCGCTGCGCCCTTCAGCGTTATAAGTAGCGTTGTTCGACTTTACACTGTTGAAGGGTTCGCCTAAGGTCTGGTAACTCAAGTCGGCAGAACAAGTTGGAATCAGCAGATGAATAACGTTCAGGGTGCGTTTTTTTCATATAAAGACTTTCGCCAGAGTTTAGATCGGCAGCCAATCAAACCACGGGTGTGGAAGGCTGCTGAACTTACCGATATGCGTCAGACCCTTGAGGCCAGCGACATCGATATTGTTGCGCTGGCCCACGATAACAACCTCGAAGGTTGCCAATTGACGCCCGGAATGGCGGTGTCCATGCAGTGGCTAGTGCCGGGTTCAACACTCACCGGCCATGCCCATGCCTGGTGGCATCTGTTCATCATCCAATCGGGCAGCGGCGCGTTGACACTGGGCGATGCCGATGAGGTGAGCGTCAGCCCCGGCGACGTCTTGCTGGTGCCAGCCTGGACCCGGCACGGCTTCGCCAACACCAGCGCAACCGAGCCGCTGGCGATGCTCAACCTCAGCAACATGCCGCAGATGGCACTGCTGTCCAACCATGTCGACAACGTTGGCTTGATCCCCCGTCAACGGTAATTTCCCCTCTGCTGCACACCAGGGAGTCCGCGTTCGCTGACTCCCTTTTTCGTTTCTGTCGTGCCCCAAAAAAACTTCCTGATGATTGGCAGGTTCGGATTTCTGTATCGATAGAAACAGATAATTTCTGTATCTGTTCAGAGGGTAATCAACTTAATACGATCGCTTCAAATGCAACGGATTAATGTGCTTAGTGCAAGGGAGCGTTCTATGGAAAGTGCGAAGTTGAAACTGTATCTCGGCGCAGATTATGTCAGTGCTTTTGCGATGTCGGCTTTTGTGGCGCTCAAGGAGAAGCAACTTTCGTTTGAGCTTGTAACAGTGGATCTGAAAGGCCGCGAAAACTATCAGGCGAATTATCGCGATCTTTCATTGACCTGCAAAATACCGGTATTAGTTCACGAAGGTTTTGCGCTGTCGGAATCTTCAGCCATTGCCGAATACCTGGAAGAACTCGCTCCAGGCTCGAAAAGAATTTACCCGCAAGACATCAAACAGCGCGCTCGCGCTCGTCAACTTCAGGCCTGGTTGCGCAGCGATCTGCTGGTGGTGCGCAAGGAGCGCCCGTTTGACCTGGTGTACTTCGGCAAGAAGGACACGCCGCTGTCCGACGACGCCCGGGCCGCTGTCGATCGACTGATCTTCGTGGCCGACCGCTTGCTGGAAGATGGCGCCAAGCACCTGTTCGGTGACTGGAGCATCGCCGACACCGACCTGGCAATCATGCTCAACCGACTCGTTGCCAATGGTGACGCGGTGCCTGCGCGACTCGCGGCGTACGTCCGCCGTCAATGGGATCGCGACAGCGTTCGGGCATGGATGGACATAGAGCGCAAAGCGCCGGCCATCGCGTAAACGACCATCAGGAGCGCGGCCATGCAAGGACTGTCGGAGCACGAACGCTACAAACCCTATAACGCACGCACCATTCGCGACACACCGTACTGGGACAAGTTGACCCCGGCATTGCAGGAAGCCATGACCGTCGTGGCCCGGGTCATGCCGTTTCGCACCAACGAATACGTACTGGGGACGCTGATCGACTGGAACAACATCCCGGACGATCCGATTTTCCGCATGACCTTTCCCCACAAGGACATGTTGCTGGCGGATGAATACGCATCGCTCAAACAACTGATCGACCAGGATGACGCCGCTGCGATCAAACGGCGGATCGAGGCGATCTGGCTGCGCATGAACCCGCATCCGGCCGGACAACTGACGCACAACGGCGCGACCCTCGACGGAAAAATCCTCGCGGGTATTCAGCACAAGTACCGCGAGACCGTGCTGTTTTTCCCCGGTGCCGGTCAGACCTGTCATGCGTACTGCACGTTCTGTTTCCGCTGGGCGCAGTTCATCGGTGAGGAAGAACTCAAGTTCAACGCCCGTGAGTCCCAGGAGCTGGTGAGTTATCTGCAAGTGCACACCGAAGTCACCGACGTGCTGATCACTGGCGGCGATCCGATGATCATGAACACCCGTTCGCTGGCCGGTTATATCGAACCGCTGCTGGCGTTGCCGCACATCAAGAGCATCCGCATCGGCACCAAATCCGTGGCGTACTGGCCGCAGCGATTTGTCAGCGACAAGGATGCGCCCGAGTTGCTCGAACTGTTCCGGCGGATCGTCGCGGCGGGGAAAAATCTCTCGATCATGGGGCACTACAACCACCCGGTGGAGATCCGCCAGGACATCGCCCGCCAGGCTGTCGAACGTATTCGCTCCACGGGTGCAACGTTGCGCATGCAAGCACCGGTGATTCGCCACATCAACGAAAAGCCCGCCGATTGGGCGGATCTCTGGACCGAGGGCGTGCGGCTCGGTGCGGTGCCTTATTACATGTTCGTCGAGCGTGACACCGGCCCCAGCCACTACTTCGCGATGCCGCTGGCCCGGGCGTTCGAAATCTTTCAGGCGGCTTACCGCACGGTGTCCGGGTTGGCGCGCACGGTGCGTGGTCCGTCCATGAGCACCTTCTACGGCAAGGTGTTAATCAACGGCATCGAGACCGTCGCCGGGGAAAAAGTCTTCGTGCTGCAGTTCCTCCAGGCCCGCGATCCGCAATGGGTGTTGCGCACCTTTTATGCCCGCTTCGACCCGCAGGCGACCTGGTTCGATCAGTTGCGCCCGGCCTTCGGCGAGCGAGCGTTTTTCTTTCAGACCGAGCCCGAGCTTTTGCTGGCAACAGCGCCGGAATTAATACCGGTCCTGCTGCAAACGGCGTAGGACAAATCTTGATTAGTGGGGAGATAAGGACATGAGTGGTATCCCGTTTGATCAGCGCGAGGGATTGATCTGGCTCGACGGCGAGTTCGTCGAGTGGTCCCAGGCGCGCCTGCATGTGTTGACCCACGGCTTGCATTACGCAAGTACGGTGTACGAAGGGGAACGCGTGTACAACGGCAAGATCTTCAAGCTGCGCGAACACACCGAGCGCCTGTATCGCTCGGCGCAATTGATGGATTTTGCCATCCCGTTTGAACCCGCTGAACTGGAGGCCGCCAGTCACCAATTGCTGCAGCGCAATAACGTTGCCGACGGTTACTTGCGGCCGGTGGCCTGGCGCGGAAGCGAGATGATTTCCACCTCGGCACGCTTCAACCGCGTGCATGTGGCGATCGCCTGTTGGCAGTGGCCGAGCTACTTCGACCCGGCGGCGCGCATGGACGGCATTCGCCTGAAGACGGCGACGTGGCGCCGTCCGCCGCCGAGCAGCAGCCCCTTCGAAGCCAAGGCCTCAGGGCATTACCAGATCGCCACGCTGAGCAAGCACGACGCGGAAAACAACGGTTACCACGACGCCTTGATGCTCGACTGGCGCGGCCGCATCGCCGAAGCCACCAGTGCCAATGTGTTCTTCGTCAAAGGCAGGACGCTGCACACGCCGACGCCGGATTGTTTTCTCGATGGCATCACGCGCCAGACCGTGATCGAGCTGGCCAAAGCGCTCGACTATCAAGTGGTCGAACGTATGATTTTGCCCACGGAGCTTGGCGACTTCGACGAGTGTTTTCTCACAGGCACCGCCGCCGAAATCACCCCGGTGCAGAGCATCGACGAGCAGCACTACCAACCGGGCGATGCCTGCCGCGATTTGATTGCCGCTTACACCTCAACCGTCAACGCCTGATAAACCGCCGAGAATCTCACCATGTCAGATCAAGGGATTGTTGCGTCCAAACCTTATGTTTCGCTGGGCCATCGCCATGAAGAATTGTCGCGTCGTGGCTGGACGGTGCTTACGCCGGGGGAATTTGCCCACGATGTTGTAGGCACACTGCACGAGTTCGGTCCGGTCATTCCGCAGTTCAACGGGCAGGTAGCGTTTGCCATTACCCGCAAGCCGGGCTACGAAGCCCTGCCGTATTCCCAGAGCATGAACGGCATCGGCCCGCACACCGAAGCGCCGGTGTACGGCCCACCGCCGCGCTACCTGGCCTTGCACTGCCATAAACAGGCCACGTGCGGTGGCGGGCACACGGGATTGGTGGACGGTTACGCGTTTTTGAAGTCGCTTGAGCACACCGAACCGGAACTGCGGGAATGGCTCGATGACACGCCCGTGGAGTTCGTCGCCACCGCCAAACCGGGTGAACCGGCGCAAACCCGGGTCAGGGAATACATCCTGACGCCTACAGCTGAAGGAGACATTTTCCGCTTCAGCTACAACCAGTTTCACTACGGCGATGTGAATCCGTCGGAGGAAGCTTTGCAGCAGTCGCAAGTCGCCAACAACACGTCTCCACTGGCCAGGTTTGCCGTGCTGGGTGAAGCGTATTTCGTCGAGCACAACGTTCCGGTGCTGATTCCCGACGGGTGCATGCTGATTTGGGACAACTGGCGGATGATTCACGCCCGCAGCCGATACACTGACCCGGCGCGCAACCTGACCCGCTACTGGCTGGCCTGATTTTTCCGTCGCCCTTCATTCTTTTGGCGTACCCCTCGCAGGTACGCGTCTTACAGGTATTGCGTCATGCAAACAGCAATCGAGATCGCCCAGGTCGATCATCAACTGATCGTGCGGCTCAATCAGGCCTGGACCAAGCGCGCCACGGTGTGTTCGCCGGACAAGGCCCAGGTCAACGAAGTGTTTGACCCAACCCGCCCGGATTACCCAGAGTGCATGGTGCCGTTTTTTCATCATCCGAAATTCCAGGCCTTGAGCGATGAGCTCAAAAGCAGCGTGGTGACCTGGGGCTGGATCGGCTACAACCTGCGCACGGTGACCGCCGAGGAGCATGTGGTGAACCCGGCGCTGAGCGTTATCGCCAACCAGTACCTGGGCAAGGACGACTGGCATTTTCGCGAGGCCATGCAGCAAACCCTGATCGACGAGCACTACCACACGCTCATGCACCTGCGGGCCATCGAGCGAACCAAACTCGATCGCGCACTGGATCGGGATCTGGACTTGCCGCCATCAGTCACTTACCTGCGCCTGAAGGCGTTGCGTGAAGAACTGCCCGAACAATGGCAGCGCGATCTGGCGGCGATCACCTTTGCGGTGGTGGCCGAGATCAGCGTCAATGCCTATCTCGACCTGCTGGCGGATGACCAGACCATTCAGCCGCAAAACCGCCGCGTGGCCGAGCTGCACAATCGCGACGAGTATGCGCACAGCAAGGTGCTGGCCGAGGTGGCCAAGGTCATGTACGCCAACATGCAGCCGGCCCAGCGGGAATTTTTCGCACGCAATTTGTCGGTAGCGCTGAGTGCTTTTATCGCCCAGGACTATTCGATGTGGGAGGCGATTCTGACGCAACTCGGGGTCGCGGATGCGGCGTCGATCATTGCCGACACCCGCGAGAGCAACAAGAACGCGACGATCATGCGTGACTACAGTGGCCTGCACAAACTGGCGCACGACCTGGGCATCAGCGAACAGATCGACTTCGATTTTCGTCCAACCCTCAAAGCCAGCGCAGCAGCCTGAACCCGGAGGTGTCCATGTCCGTTCCCGTGTACGAAGTGTTCGCCATCCGTGTCGGCGCCAATGCCCAGCGCACCGCCAGGGAGAATTTTCTCTACGACGCCTGCTGCGGTGACCCGAATGCGCCAATGCCGCTGGATTATTACTTCTGGGTCATTCGCAATGAGCAACAGGTGATCGTGGTCGATACCTGTTTTCAACCGGCCACGGCGGATCGGCGCAACCGCCAGATGTATCGCCTGCCGGAAGAATCCCTACTGCAACTGGACATTGATCCGGCGCAGGTCGAGCACCTGATCCTCACGCATTTGCACTGGGACCATGCCGGCAATCTCGGGTTGTTTCCCAAGGCGACCGTGCATTTGCAGGAAGCGGAATTGCGTTTCTGCACCGGGCCGAAAATGGCCCATCGCACGGTGAATAAAACCTACGAGGTCGAGGACGTGATGTCGGCGTTGCCACCGCTGTTCGAAGGGAGGATGCGTTTGCACAACGGCACGGTTGAAGTGATGCCCGGCGTGACGTTGCACGCGGTGGGCGGCCACACGCCGGGCAGTCAGGTGGTGCGGGTAAATACCGAGCGGGGCTGGATTGTATTGGCCTCGGATGCGGCGCATTTGTGGGTCAACATCCGCGAGCGCAGCCCGTTTCCGATCATCGACGACCTGGCGCAAAGCCTTGAAGCGTTCAGCGAAATCGACCGTTTGGCCGATAGCGAAGACCATGTCATTCCGGGCCACGATCCGTTGATCGCCGAGCGTTTCCCGCACTGGAATGATGACCCGCATATCATTTGCCTGCACCGAGATCCCCTTTAACCCAAAACCCCTGTAGGAGCTGCCGCAGGC
>NZ_JBSVXD010000109.1:0-21036 GCF_054070755.1 Pseudomonas sp. SDO5591_S426
TACACCATCGCGAGCAAGCTCGCTCCTGCAATGGGCGGCGTTGTTTACTTACGCGCCTCCAGAATCAGGTTGAACGGCGTTTCCGTGGCCCGGCGGAAACTCGAGAACCCGGCCTCGGTAAACACCTTGCGTAACCGCGCCTCGCCTGCCTGGGCGCCAAGGCCGAGGCCGACTTCCTGGGACAACGAGTTCGGTGTGCAGATGAAGGTCGAGGCGGCGTAGAACAACCGGCCGACCGGGGTGATGTTGTCATCCAGCGAGTCATTGGCGAACGGTTCCACCAACAACACCGTGCCATCCGGTTTCAGCGACTCGAAAGCGTGTTTCGCCGCGCCGACGGGGTCGCCCATATCGTGCAGGCAGTCGAAGTAACAGACCAGGTCATAGTCGTCGCCGGGGTAACTTTTCGCCGTGCCCTGGAAGAACCGCGCGCGGCTGGACACGCCGCCTTCCTCTGCGCGCTGGGTGGCGACAGTGACGGAGGGCGCGTGGTAATCGAAGCCGACGAACCGCGAGTTCGGAAACGCCTGGGCCATGATCACCGTCGATGCGCCGTGGCCGCAGCCGATGTCCGCGACTTTGGCGCCTTCCTCCAGCTTGGCCACCACCCCGTTGAGGGCCGGCAACCATTCGGCGATCAGGTGCGCTTTGTAGCCGGGACGGAAGAAACGTTCGGTGCCGCTGAACATGCACGGATGGTGATCGCCCCAAGGCAGGGCGCCATCGCCGCGCATGGCTTTAACCAGTTTGTCCTTGTCGTGGAAGAACGACGCGACCACCCCGATGCCGCCGGCGATATAGACCGGTGAGTCTTCGATGGCCAATGCCAGCGCTTGTTCTTCGGGCAGGCGGAATTGGCCGTCGCTGTGTTCCATGTAGCCGGAAGCGGCGTGGGCGCTGAGCCATTCGCGCACCAGGCGCGGGTTGCAACCGGTCTTGCCGGCGAGAGCTTCGGGGCTGATCAGTTGGCTGTCGGCCATGGCCCGGTACAGGCCGAGTTCTTCGCCGAGGATGACATTGGCGAGCATCGCCGCACCGCCCATGTCACCTACCAGTTTGCCCATGAAATCATTGAGTCTGGCCTCGTCCATCACGTGTGCTCCTTTTGCAGGATCACGGTCCGGAGGCTTTGTTGGTCCGGGCGGTGGTCGTGGGAATGAACAGGAGATCAAGCAATTCCTGTGTGCATTAAGTTTAGTTCGCAGGCCGTACGGCGTGGCGTGGAGCGACGAAAGCCCCTGTGGCTGACACTTGCCCCCTGTGGGAGCGGGCTTGCCCGCGATGACGGTGGGTCAGCCTACATTTCCATCGCTGAAAGGACGCTATCGCGGGCAAGCCCGCTCCCACAGGGTTTTGCAGTGACCACCGGTTTTGCATGTATCCCACTGTATCTAACAGGTCTCCCGATACAGTCCCGCTCAATTGCGGCGCACAGCCGAACACAGACCAGATACAAACCTGCGATGAACTGTGGAGGCCACTTTCCATGGCCGCGTTCACCGGCGGCCATTCGCACTGACTCTGTTCCGCGCCTGATGCGGTCAAGGGGACCACAATGACAACGCTTGTGCCTGAATCCAATCTCAACGCCACCCCCGTCAATCGCCTGCGGGTCGATCACTACACCAACGGCATCATTGGCCCGAGCCAGCCGATGCTCGGACCGCTGGCCGACGGCGGCACCCTGATCACCGGCACGCCTCCGGGTTGCTGGGGGCCGATGATCACGCCATCCTTTGAAGGTGGCCATGAAGTCACGCAACCGGTGGCCATCGTCGGCGCAGAGATCGGCGATGCCGTGGCGATCAAGATCAAGAGCATGCGCGTCACATCGCTGGCCACGTCGTCCGGGGTCATGAGCTTTGTCGAAGGGCGCTACAACGGCGATCCGTTTGTCTCCAAATTCTGCTCCAAATGCGGCACCGACCATCCGGCCAGCCATGTCGAAGGCATTGGCGAGGACGCGATTCGCTGCAATAACTGTGGCGCCGAGGTCAGCGCGTTTCGCTTCAGCCACGGCTACGTGATCGTGTTCGATGCGCAGAACCAGGTCAGCCTGACGGTCAATCAGGACATCGCCAATCAACTGGCCGGCAACGCCTCCGAAATGTCGGCGCTGCCGGAGTTCGCCGCGCAGCATTCGATCCTGTCCCTGGCCCGCGCCGATATCCCCGGCGTCGCCGCGCACATGCGGCCGTTCCTCGGCAACATCGGCACCATGCCGTCCCGTGACATTCCTGATTCCCACAACTGCGCCGATTTCGGTCAGTACCTGATCAATGCACCGCACCGTTTCGGCATGAGCCGCGAAGAACTGCACGCGGCCAAGACCGACGGCCACATGGACACCAACTCGATCCGCGAAGGTTGCGTGTTGATTTGCCCGGTGAAAGTGCCAGGCGCCGGGGTGTACATGGGCGACATGCACGCCCAGCAGGGCAACGGCGAAATCGCCGGGCACGCCACCGATTGCTCCGGGGAAACCGAAGTGGTGGTGCAAGTGGTGAAAAACCTGACGCTGGAAGGCCCGATCCTCCTGCAAAACCTCGATGACCTGCCGCCGATGGCGCGACCGATGAACGCCGAACAACGGGCCAAAGTCCGTGAATTGGGTGAGCGTTGGGGCCAGCATGAGATCGAGCAGAGCGGCCCGATCACCTTCATCGGCAGCGGCGAAAACCTCAACCTCGCGGTGGAGAACGGCTTGCAGCGTGCGGCCTCCGTCACCGGTCTGCCGTACGACGAAGTGCTCAACCGCGCCACCATCACCGGTTCCATCGACATCAGTCGTCTGCCGGGCACCATCCGCGTGACGTTCCTGTGCCCGATGAATGTGCTCGATCGCATGGGCATCGGCCAGCTGGTGCGCGAGAAGTACGACCTGGCGTAAGGCCGGGCAACGGGTCTGTACCAGAGTGTGTACAGGCCCGCTGCCGATACAAGCCCTGCGGTTTTCCGTCGGCGCGCAACACAGTCCCGATACACCGCTTCGATTAACTGTGCTTACGTTCTGACAACCTTGAGATCGACATCATGCAAACCCCCATCACTTCAGCCAAGGCCAGCGCCGGGCTCGGCTTGCGTCGCGGTTTAATGAAAGACCTTCTGGCGGCTCCTGCCGGTCATTTCGATTTTCTCGAAGTCGCGCCGGAAAACTGGATCGGCATCGGCGGCGCCCATGGTGCAGCGCTGCGAAGTCTGGCCGAGCGTTATCCGTTGTCCTGTCACGGCTTGTCCCTGTCGCTGGGCGGGCCGTCGCCGCTGGATGTCGGGTTTCTGCAAGAGGTGCGGGTTTTCCTCGATCACTACAACGTACCGCTGTACAGCGAGCACCTCAGCTATTGCAGCGATGACGGTCACCTGTACGACCTGTTGCCGCTGCCCTTTACCGAAGAAGCGGTGCACCACGTCGCCGCGCGCATCCGTCAGGCCCAGGACATTCTCGGTCGGCGCCTGGCGGTGGAAAACGTCTCTTACTACGCCGCACCGCAGCAGGACATGGACGAGGTGACCTTCACCAACGCCGTTCTGCGCGAAGCCGATTGCGACCTGTTGCTGGACGTCAACAACGTCTACGTCAATTCGATCAACCACGGGTTCGATCCGCGTACGTTCCTGGCCGGCATCGATGCGGATCGCGTGGTGGCGATGCACATCGCCGGGCATTTCGATGAGTCCGACACCTTGAAAATCGACACCCATGGCGCTTCAGTCAAACCGGCGGTGTGGTCGTTGCTGGCCCAGGCCTACGCCCGGTTCGGCGCGCAACCGACTTTGCTGGAGCGCGATTTCAACTTTCCGGCATTTTCCGAACTGGTTGCCGAGTTGCAGACCATCCGCCGCTTGCAGACCGAGGGGGTGAACCGTGGCTAAGCGCTCGCTGCACGAACAGCAAAACAGCATGGGCCTGTACCTGCGCGACCCCGACCACTGCGCGCCACCGCCAGAAATGGACCCGGCGCGGGCGCAGGTTTATCGCGACCTGGTGTTTGCCAACCTGTCATCGCTGATCAGCGGCACGTTTCCGGTGCTGGTGAAGATTCTTGGCGACCAACAATGGCGGGCGCTGGTGCGGATCTTCTTGCGCGACTACCGCGCCCACACACCGAAATTCGGCGAGATCGCCGAGGAATTTGTCGAGTTTCTCGCCTCTGAGCCTGCGGCGCTGGCCGATGGTCCGTGGCCGCCGTTCATGGTTGAGCTGGCGCATTACGAATGGGTGGAAATGGCGTTGCAGCAGTCCGAGGCCGAACCATTGTCATCCGGCGATGCTGACATGTTGCTGGACCGCCCGTTGCAGGTCTCGCCATTGGCCTGGCCGCTGGCGTATGCCTGGCCGGTGCAGTTGGTGGGGCCGGAATATCAGCCGGACACTGCGCCGGATCAGCCGACGTTGTTGTTGGTACGTCGGGATGTGGATTTCAGTGTGAAGTTTTCCGGGTTGAGCCCGTTGGCGTTTCGGTTGTTGCAGCGCATCGAGGCGTTTCCTGAACTGGATGGCCGGGCGCAGTTGCAAGCACTGGCGCAGGAGGCGGGAATGACCGGCTCAGCGGAGTTCTTCGATAACGGGTTGGCGTTGTTGCGGCAGATGCATGAACAACGTGTGGTGGGTGTCGTTCTCTGACTGCTCACAGGAATATGGGTACTTCCGTTCCATATGTCTCGTCTGTGAAACACCCTTAACTCCTTGAAAATTATTTGCTAAATCCGCGCAATAAACCTCAAGCCTGGCCGATACAACCATCAGGCGCAGACGAATCTATTACAACAATGGCGCCCATCTGAAAGGGTGCGCGCCAATGCCCGCCATTCAGTGATCACGCAAGGATGCTCGCAGCCACCACCCCCGAGAATCGTCCTATGTCATTGCGTAATCTGAATATCGCGCCTCGCGCTTTCCTGGGTTTTGCCTTCATTGCCTTGCTGGTCATCGTGCTCGGTGTGTTCGCCGTCAACCGCATGACCGTCATCCGCCAGGCCTCCATCGACATGGGTACCACCCATCTGCCCAGTGTCGGCTTTCTCGGCAACATGACCGAGAACGTCCTGCGCATGCGAATTCTGTCGTTCCGGATTTTGGTCAACCGTGATCCGGCGGCCTTGCAGGAAGCCCAGACGCGTGTTGGCGTACTGGTCGACAAGCTGCGTAGCGCACAAGCGAGTTACGCCGCGCTGCCCACCGGTGACGAAGAAGCGCAGCTGTACAAGACGTTCACCGTCACGCTGGACAGCTACATGCAAGCCCAAGCCCAGATGTTGGAGTTGTCGCAACAGAACAAACTGGATGAGATGCGCACGCTGATCAATACGCGGATCAAGGACGGCACGGATCAGATGGGCGAGCAGTTGAACAAACTGGTGGCACTCAATGCGGACTATGCCAAAACCGCTTCGGCTGAAGCCGCTGACAACTACGACAGCGCCATTACCGGCATCATCGCGGTCGCGGTTATCGCAGCGTTGATGACCGTGTTGCTGGCCTGGCTCCTGACCCGCAGCATCGTCACACCGTTGAACCGTGCCGTGCTGGCCGCGCAAACCATTGCCGAAGGTAATCTGCGTAACGTCATCGAAGTCGATGGCAAGGATGAACCGGCGCGCTTACTCGGTGCCTTGGCGACGATGCAGGCCAGCCTGCGCAAAACCATCGAACAGATCGCCGGTTCCGCCACGCAACTGGGCACCGCCGCCGAAGAGCTCAGCGCAGTGACTCAAGACGCGTCCCGTGGCCTGCAACAACAGAACAATGAAATCGAACAGGCCGCCACCGCCGTCAATGAAATGACCGCCGCCGTGGAAGAAGTGGCGCGCAACGCGGTGTCGACATCCGAAGCCTCGAACCAGTCGACCCAGGCCGCCCGCGAGGGTCGTGACCGGGTGGTGCAAACCGTCGACGCGATCCAGACCATGACCCATGACGTGCACAACACTTCGCTGATGATCGAAGGCCTGGCGGCTCAGGGACGCGACATCGGCAAGGTGCTGGACGTGATCCGTGCCATCGCCGAGCAAACCAACCTGCTGGCGCTGAACGCGGCGATCGAAGCGGCTCGTGCCGGTGAAGCCGGGCGTGGTTTTGCCGTGGTGGCGGACGAAGTTCGGGCGCTGGCCCATCGCACGGCGCAGTCGACCCAGGAAATCGAGAAGATGGTCGCCGGCATCCAGAACGGCACCGGTGAGGCGGTGGCGTCGATGCAGCAAAGCAATCAACGCACGCAAAACACCCTGGAACTGGCCCGCGCCGCCGGTGTGGCGCTGGAGCAGATCACCCAGTCGATCCATTTGATCAACGAACGCAACCTGGTGATCGCCAGTGCCTCGGAAGAACAGGCGCAGGTGTCCCGCGAAGTCGACCGCAACCTGGTGAACATCCGCGACCTGGCCACGCAGTCCGCCGCCGGTGCCAACCAGACCAGCACCGCCACCCATGAACTGTCGCGTCTGGCGGTGGATTTGAATGCGCTGGTGGCGCGGTTTGTCGTTTAAGCAATGCTCGTCGGCCCGGCCGGTTTTATGTCCATGACTGAATCCAGTCTGGCGGATAAGGATGGGTGGCGTAGAAATGACGCATCTGCGCCAGATCACGTTCAAACCAATCGTTGATCCAGCGCTTGTATTGCTCGTGTGCCGAGTACTGGATGGAAGGCTGTTGCAGGCAGTCGAATACGGCTTGCGCAGCCTGCATGCCGCTCATCAACGCTTTGAGTACGCCGTGGGACGCGGCCGGGTCGAGCAGGCTCGCCGCATCGCCCACCATGAAATAGCCTGCACCGGCCGTTTCCGTACTGAGGCGCCAGGACACGTCGGCGCCCAGCACCGGGTCTGACAGAGGCAAGCCGCACAAGGCTTCAGGCACGGTTCGGGGCGTGGACGCACCTTCGCTGAAATACTGGCGCGTCCAGTGCAGGCGATGACTCTCGACTTGTGCCACCCACGTCCAGCCGTCGGCATCGGCCTGCAAGCGCGGAGCGTGCGCATAAGTCTCAAGGTTGCCAATGAGATAACCATACCGGGCCACCAGCAGCGGTGAACAACGCCGAACCGTCAGCTGGTGTTGGCGGTTCAACCAGCCCGCAACGCCGCTGGCGTCAATCACGTAAGCGCTCAACAACGGGCCTTTGTCGGTTTCCACGCCAACCACCCGGCGGTCGTGGGTGAGCAGGCGCTTGGCCTGACACGGCTGCAATACGCTGACGCCGAGCGCTGCGGCACGCTGCAACAATGCACTGTCCAGTGAGGTTCTGGCGATCTGAAATCCCTGCCACTGCCCGGCGTCGTCACCGCCAAAACCAAGGAAGCGTGGCGGACCGTCCCAGTGCACCCACTGGCCGGAAAAACGTACCGCGCCTGCTGCACACAAATGCGCAACTCCGAGCTGTTCCAGCAACGGTTCGATGGCCGGGTGCAGGCTTTCGCCAGGACGAAACCGCGGAAATCTCTGGCGCTCCACCAGTGCCACGCGCAAGCCGCGCTGCGCGCAACTGATCGCCGTTGCACAGCCCGCCGGGCCGCCGCCGATTACCAGCGCATCAAAGGGCTTCAAGCGCGATCTGCCAAGGTCGTTCTCCATACTTGACCAGCATCGCCCGTTCACCGACCAACAGGTTGACCTGACGTTCAATGTCCACATAGCGCAGTTTGAAATCAGTCTCCGGGGTCCAACTACTGCCGCGTTTGTACACGTGATAGCGATGGATCCAGCCATTGAGCGTCAACCCGGCCTCTCGCTCGGCAGTGTCGAGTTCGGCATCCGGTCGCTGCACCAGCCGAAATGACAACAATGGCCAATTGTTGCGCCGAGCGGGGTCGGTTCCAGCCTCGAGCACGTTGTACACGCGGTGCATCGAGAGCACCCGGTCCTGGTATTGCCGCTGCGTGATGCGCCCGGTCAGTTGCAGGGAAAAACGTCCATCGAGGGCCACCTGGGTGTAGTCGGTGTATTCGTAGGCGCGGTAGCGAACGATCGTTTGTCCTTCGTGCGAGATCAGTTGTGGCCCTTGCTGATTGTCCCAGGCCGTTGCCCCGTGCTGACCGATTTCCTCATCGGTCAGCGGGATGATGCTGTGCAGGCTCGATCGCGGCTCAAAGGTTCGGGCAGAGTCCGGCGCCACGCCTGGCCAGTAGGAACCCAGCGCCGCGCAAATGCGCACGTCTTCGGTAAAAGGGCTGGCCATCTGGTAGCCGGACAGGGAAAACGGTCCGCCCATGGGCGGGTATCGACCGACTTCCCAGCCGGGGCCAAAAATCCCTGCCGCGGCGTCCGGCAACGAAGAAGGGCGGTCAACGCTGGTGTGGTTTTTTGAGGGCGATGACTCGGATTTGGCCCGGCGCGGCAACGCAACAATGGCTGTGACGCCGCGATCTTCTGCCGAAAATGGCTGGTCTTTCAGGCTCGGGTTTGCGCTGTAGCGAACGTTCGACAACGCCTCCAGGCGGGCATGCCAGATGTTCGGATCGGGCAGGGTGGGTTCCGAATTTGCCCAGCGCAAGAGTTGCCGCTGATTGCACAGGGGAAAGAAATCCGGTGCGCCAATCACCGAGTATGCCGCTATCGAGGGCAAAAATTTTTGCAAGGCCGGGCAGCGTGCGCGGACCCAGCCATCGGCAGTATTGTCGTGATAGTGCAGCGCGCGATAACCGCCTCGGTTGACCAGATTCGCCACACCCTCTCGGTCATTCAGATCCTCGAAGCAACCTTCCTCATCCAGCGTGTGTCGACCATGCACCATACCGGCGGTGCCGGCCGGCATCCGGAAGGACAAAGGCTGGCCCTCGTGGCTGGCCGCCTCCACCAGTCTGGGTGTGGCTTTCGGCAGTAGCAGGCCTTGGCCAAAATCTTCCGGGGTTGCCCAGTGCGCGAGATTTTCGGTGACGACAAAGGGCGGTTGGCTGATCTGCGGCTCCTGCCAACCGGTCCCGCTGTGGCGCAGATGGATGTGGCGCAATTTCTCGTTGATCTGATGGTTGTCCAGGTCCAGCGTCAGGTCCATTCCGACCAAACACTGTGAACCGTTGAACAATTTGTGCAGCGGCACCCAGAAATCCAGTTCTGTATCCCCTGACTGAGCGTCCATCGGCCCAAAGCTTTCAGGATCACCTTTGTATTGCATGGCGATGTAGGCGCTGTACCGCACCGGCATGATCCGGATGCCAAACGGGTCGTCGTCGACAAATGGCAAGAAGCAACGCAGCTGTGGATCGTAGCGGCATGGAGCGGTGCCCACCCGGGCGATGCCGGTGCGCGAGAAGCACAGGTCGGCGTGTTCACCGTGCACGGTTTGGGCGGCGTTGCGGTATTCACTGGCAAACACCACCACCGCCAAGGGCCTGCCCTCAGCCTGTTTGCGCAAGCGCTCAAGGGAGGTGCGGCTGGCGGCAAAAACGAAATCGAGCACGGTTTCAATTTCGGCGGGCGTGGGGAACAGGCGCAACGGTTGGCCGGTCTCGTCGTGGGTTACCTCAGGTGAGGCCAGCGCGTGATAGAGCAGGCTGCAGGCCGGTTGGGCCGGTTCAATCGCCCGGTGGCCGGCGCTGGCGAAATCTTCAAATCCACGCAAGCGGCGGTCGATGGTCAGTGGTTTGATCAGTTCGGCGCCAAGGGGGACTGCCGTGATGTCCAGACCGTGGGCCAGCAGCAAGGAGTGCCAGCCACCGGGAGCCAGCCGTGAGCACAGCCCGGTAATCTGTTGGAGCAAGCCCATGGCGGTTTTCCGTCATCCTGAAGAGTCGCCTATCCCACAGGATGTCGGGTGCGCCAGCTACTGTCAGATATGCCAGTGCTGACGAGCGGTCGGCGCTTTAATCCGTTATTGCACGGAAAAGAAATACCGCGTCAGGTGAAAGAAGATCGGCGCGGCGAAGCAGATCGAGTCCATGCGATCGAGCATGCCGCCGTGACCCTTGATCATGGTGCCCCAGTCCTTGGCGCTCAAACTGCGCTTGATCGCCGACATGACCAGGCCACCAAGAAAGCCCATCACCACGATCACCAGCGACATCAACAGCGACTGCCAGAAGTTGAACGGGGTCATCCAGAACATGCAGCCGCCGATCAGCGTGGCGGACAGTCCGCCGCCCACAAGGCCTTCCACGGTTTTCGACGGGCTCACCAGCGGCGCGACCTTGTGCTTGCCGAAGAGCTTGCCGAAGACGTACTGCAACACGTCGCTCAACTGCACGACGAACACCAGATAGAACAGCAGCAGCGCGTTCTGCCCGGTGAACCCTTGCAGGTCCAGCAGCAACAGGGCCGGCGCGTGGCTGATGCAGTAGACGCAGATCATCACGCCCCACTGGATCTTCGCCGTTCGTTCCAGAAAGGCTTCGGTGTCCTGGCTCAACACGGCAATCGCCGGCAGCAGCAGGAAGGCATACACCGGAATCAGCAGCGTGAACATCGAATACCAGTGGGTGCCGATCAGCAGGTATTGCAGCGGGATCAGGATGAAAAACGCCGAGAACAGCGCGTTGTGATCGCCCAGGGTTGTCGGGGTCAGGGTGATGAACTCCCTGAGGGCGAACAGGGAGATGAATCCGAACAGCACGACCGTTGCATTCGGTCCCAGCAGCCAGGACACGAAGAAGATGATGACCATGCCCCACCAGGCGTTTACGCGCTGGTTGAGGTTTTCGATGGTGGAGATCGCGCCTTCGCTCGTGGCGCGTTTGGCCAGCACCCGACCGATCACCGAAGCGACGGCCAACAAACAGGCGATCGCGAAAAAGAACCAAAGGAATTTTTGCTCAAGACTCATTTCGACAGCCTCACGATGGCGTCACGCGCCCGCTCCAGAAACACCTGTTTGTCCTCGCCGACAAATCGTGGAAGAGGATTGCCGATACGGATGGTGCAGATGATCGGCAGGGGCACGTGCTTGCCCTTGGGCATGGAGCGATGCAGGTTTTCCAGGTAGATCGGCACCAGGTCGACATCGGGAAAGGTTTCGCTGAGCCGATAGATCCCTGATTTGAACGCCCCCGGCAAGGCCTGGCTGGAGCGCGTGCCTTCAGGAAAAATGATGATCGAATGACCGGCCCGCACCACGTCGAAAATCGGCTCCAGCACATTGCTGCCGGGTGCTGGGTTGCGCTCGATCAACACTGCATTGAGGCCTCGCTGAGAGATGTAGGAGAGAAACCGGTTCTTGCCCCAGTAATCGGCGGCGGCGACCGGTTTTACATTAATCCGCGCTTCGGCTGGCAGGGCTGCCATGATCGCCAGGGTGTCCATGTGGCTGGTGTGGTTGGCGAAATAGATGCGCTGGCGGGTCAGATCCGGCGGGCCTTCCCAGCGGGCGGTGACGCCGATCAGCAGTCTGAGCACCGCGATCAGGGCATTACTGATCCACATGGCCGGCCTCCTTTAGTTGTCTGGAGATCGCCAGGGTGCGGGTGATGCAAGTGGCGGCGGCACCGATGGCAATGACGATCAGCGTCAGCATCAGCACGTAGTGGCTGGCATAGAGATGGAATTCGATCGCATTCAGCACCAGTCCGACGGTCATCACGGCCATCCGGTGCTGCTTGGCCATCGGGCCGATGAAGTTCTGCTTCAGGCCGATGGAGCCGCCGAACACCCGGACATACGCCGTGAGCGCAGCGGCCAGTGCGGCAAACCAGCCGAGTTCCGGCTGCCAGAGGGCATAGCCGAGCCCGACAATCAGCAGGCTGTCGGCGATCCGATCGGGAAATTCGTTGTACAGGCTGCCAATGTCGGATTGCTTGCCGCCTTCGATGGCGACCATCCCGTCGAAGAGATTGCACAGCAGGCGCAGTTGAATGGCGACGGCGCACAAGATCGACCCGGCGACACCGTTATCGATGTTCAGCGCAATGGCGCCGGCGAGCGCAAAGAAAATGCTGGCGACGGAAATCTGATTGGGTGAAATGTCGCGTTTCACCAACAGGTCGGTTATGCGTTTGGCCCAACCTGTGGAGCGCGCGCTGATGGGTCTTCGGTTGTCATCCATTTTTCGCTATTCCGTTGCCTGGGTTCCATTAAGCGTATATGCATCCAGCGGCTAGACAGGTTTTAAATCCGCTGGATGCAATGCTAGCAAGGGAATAAACGAATTGATGTCGGGCGCTTCCTACAATGCAGTGAAAATAAGTGGATGTATCAGTCGCTTGCTACCCCCGCAACTTCAGCTCCGCGCACAAACCTCCACCCTCACGATTACTCAACGTCAACGATCCCCCGATCGCCAACGCCAGTTGCTGCGCAATCGCCAACCCCAACCCGGTGCCGCCAGTGCTGCGGTTGCGCGAATTTTCCACGCGGTAGAACGGCTCCATGACCTGGGCCAGTTCCGCCTCGGCGATCCCCGGACCGCGGTCCATGACCTTCACCGAGACGCTGCCGTCGGCTTGCTTTTCCACCTGCAACTCGGCGGCGCCGGCGAATTTGAGGGCGTTGTCGGTCAGGTTCACCAGCACCCGGCGCAAGGCGTGGGGGCGGGTATCGATGACCGTGGCGCTTTTTCCGCTCAGTTGCACTTCCTTGCCCACGTCCTGATAGTCGAACACCAGGCTGTCGAGGAAAGAGTCCAGGTCGGTGCGCCGGCTTTCTTCGGTGGCGCCATGCACGCTGCGGGCATAGGCCACGCCTTCGCGCACCAGATGTTCCATCTCGCCGAGGTCGTTCCACAGTTTGTCTTTTTCCACGCAGTCGTCCATGAACTCGGCGCGCAGTTTCATGCGGGTGATCGGCGTTTGCAGGTCATGGGAAATCGCCGCCAGCAATTGCATGCGTTCTTTCAGGTAGGCGGCGATCCGCGCCTGCATGGCATTGAAAGCCTTGGCCGCGTGGGCCACTTCGGTCGGGCCTTTCTCGTCCAGCAGCACCGGGTGGGTGTTGGGGTCGAGGGTGTCCACGGCTTCGGCGAGGCGGGTGAGGGGGCGGATGGCGATGCGCACGGCCAGCCAGGTGCAGGCGATCATCAGCGCCAATTGCCCGAGCAAGACGATCGGCAACCAAGGTGACAGCGGCTGCATCGAAGGTCGCACGTCGATGGTCAGCGGGGCGCCGTCGGCCAGCTTCAGGTGGACCTGGAAGTGTTTGCGCGGCCCGGGAATCTCAGTAAAGGTCATCGGGTAGTCCTTGCCGATGGCGTCCTTGATCGAGGCCATCGCAATGGGGGCTTCGGGCATGTCTGTGTTCATCGATGTGCCAGGTGAGCCCTCATCCAACAAGTAGCGGTAATTGCGCCGATCCAGTTGTTGCAGCCAACTCATGCGCTCTTCGGCCGGCAGGCGGTCGAGGATGGCGATGGACGTCGAGACGTCGGTTTCCAGGTTGCCCAGCATGGTGTTTTTCGCGTTTTCATAGCGCTCGTAATACTGCGCGCCGAAGGACAGCGCCTGGGCAAGGATCAGGCCTATCAGAAAAATCAGTGACAGCCGCGAAGCCAGGGTGCGCGGCCAACGCATCGACAGGTTCATGCTGGCGCTCCCACGATTTCAACCGGCAGCGAAAACACATAGCCCTCGCTGCGTACGGTCTTGATGTAGGCCGGTTCACGGGCGTCGTCCAAAAGACGCTGACGCAGTCGGCTGACCAACAGGTCTATGGAGCGATCGAACAGGTCGGCGTCACGGCCCTGGGTCAGGTTGAGCAACTGGTCACGGTTGAGCACCCGCTGCGGGTGATCGAGAAATACGCGCAGCAGGCGGTATTCCGCGCCGCTCAAGGCAACCATGGTGCCGTCGCCGTCGAGCAGGTGCCGGGCCGAGGTGTCCAGCTGCCAGCGCCCGAAGGCCAGCAGGCGACTGCTTTCGGTGACCACCAGGTTCGGCGGCAACATCCGCGTACGGCGCAGGACCGCGTTGATCCGCGCCAGCAGTTCACGGGCGGCGAAGGGCTTGACCAGGTAATCGTCGGCACCCATTTCCAGGCCGATGATGCGGTCGGTTTCATCGTTGCGCGCGGTGAGCATCAATACCGGTGTGGTCTTGTGTTTGCCGGAGCGCAGCTCGCGGCACAGCATCAGGCCGTCGTCGCCCGGCATCATGATGTCCAGCACGATCAGGTCCACCGGGGTGGATTCAAGGAAGGTGCGCATCTGTCGACCGTCCGCCACAACGGTGGTGCGCAGGCCGTTCTTCTTCAGGTAGTTGCCCACCAGTTCGCGGATCTCGCGGTCATCATCAACGATGAGAATGTGATCGACGTGCTCCATGGGGACTTGCCTCTGTAAGTGGGGGATGTCGCACAGTCTATCGAGCCTTTTCCCGCTCGCCCGCAGGGGTTTGTATTGCAGTGTATCTGGCTTGTCGGTGGATACACACCGACGTAAAAAAGCGATTTTTCAGGGGTTTTGTATCGCTCTGTATCCCGACCCGGTTCTGATACGTACCGATTTACACGCGCCTGTTTCCGACACATGCGGGATACCTCGCAAGCTTTAAATAGGTTCCATCGAGGCAAGCCCAGCTGCCTCTACCCAACTAACGATTGACCTATTCAAACCTTGAGGAAACCGCCATGAACACCAAAGCCATCTACGCCGCTTGCCTGTTTGCCGCCCTGAACATCTGCACCTTGTCGGCCCGCGCCGAAGCCGATGTCAGCGCCAAACCCTACACCTACGGCACGCAACTGGACATCAAAAAAGTGGTGTCGTTGAAGCAGGACGCGACGCCTTCCTGCGGGGTGGTGGATGCCCAACTGACCTACCTGGATTCCCACAGCAAAACCCAGGTTCTGGACTACCGCAAAATTTCCGATAGCTGCACCTCGGACAACTGAGTCCAGCAATCAGCCATTGCGCATCCCTTTTGAAGCGAGGAACACCACCATGAACAACATCAGCCGATTCCTGACCGCCATTGCCTTCTCCGCCGCCGGTGCCGCGGCCCACGCCAACGGCGCTGTAGAACAAAGCGCTTGCGGCAGCAGCACCTGCTTCCAGCTGACGCCAGTGGCAGAGAAGGGCGGTGACGCCTTCCTCGCCGAAAACGGCTCCAGTCACACGCCGCAGGGCAAGTTGCTGGATGGCCAGACGGCCTGAAGCAAAAACACCACCGATCCCCTGTGGGAGCTGGCTTGCCAGCGATGACGGTGGCACACCCGGCCCAAGTTTGACAGTCAAACCGATATTACTGGCAAGCCAGTTCCCACAGGGGGCTGTGTGATGGATGCCTCCCGACAATTTCAAAGGTGATCCCCATGTTTCTCATCGCTTTCCTGGGCGGCATATTGACCGTCCTCAGCCCGTGCATCCTGCCGGTCGTGCCGTTCCTGTTTGCCGGTGCCGACCGCACACGCTCATCGATCCTGCTGACCCTCGGCGGCATGGCCCTGACCTTTGCCCTGGTCGCCAGCCTGGCCGTGGTCAGCAGCGAGTGGGTGATTCAAGCGAGCAACGCCGGCCGCCATGTGGCCCTGATCGTGATGGTGCTGTTCGCCCTGTCGCTGATTTCTGCTCGGGTCGGTGACTGGCTGGCGCGTCCGTTCGTGATGCTGGGCAATCGCCTGGACCCGAACAGCCGCAAAGCGTCCGGCCCGCTGAAGTCGCTGATGATCGGCGTCGCCACCGGTCTGCTGTGGGCGCCGTGCGCCGGGCCGATCCTTGGCGTGATTCTCACCGGCGCCATGCTGCAAGGCGCGAACGCCGGCACCAGTCTTTTGCTGGTGGCTTACGGCCTCGGCAGTGCATTGTCGCTGGGCGTGCTGATCTTCACCGGTCGCCGTTTGGTCAATCGCTTGAAACCGTCGATCCCGGTCACGGGCTGGTTGCGTCGTGGCGCAGGTGTTGCGGTGTTGGCGGGTGCGGCGGTGATCTCCACTGGCGCCGATAGCGTGTTGCTCGCCGGCACCTCGTCGCAAGGTGTCAGCAGTGTCGAGAAAGGCGTGCTGGAAACCGTGCCGAAAGTCGTCGACTACTTCGTCAGCAAGGTCAAGGCCGAGTCCATGGACAACGCCCAGGGTGCCATGCCTTCGCTGAACGGCGCTGTGCAATGGCTGAACTCGCCGGAACTGACCAACGAATCGCTCAAAGGAAAAGTAGTGCTGGTGGACTTCTGGACCTTCGACTGCATCAACTGCAAGCACACCCTGCCGTACGTCAAGGACTGGGCGAAGAAGTATGAGAAGGATGGTTTGGTTGTGATCGGTGTGCACACCCCTGAGTACGGATTCGAACGCATCATCGACAACGTCAAGGACAAGGTGAAGGAATACGGCATCACCTATCCGGTGGCGATCGACAACAACTACGCAATCTGGCGCAACTTCGACAACCAGTACTGGCCTGCGCATTACCTGATCGACGCCAAGGGCCAGGTACGTTTCACCCACTTTGGTGAAGGTCGCTACGACACTCAGGAGCAAATGATCCAGCAGTTACTGGAAGAGGCCAAAGCCGACGCCAAGGCCAGCGCTCCAGCGGCTTGATCCTGAAAATCAATGGCTCACAGGCGTCGCGCCGTGGGCCATCGAGCGATTCTCCTGACTGCGCCGCCACGCCGCTGGCGGCGCGCCATACTCGCGACGAAATGCCCGACTGAACGCCGTGTCAGTCTGGTAACCCACCTCTTCGGCAATGCGGATCAAGGAACTGTTACTGCTGCGTAACAGGTTGGCCGCCAGCAACATGCGCCATTGCGTCAGGTACTGCATCGGCGAAACCCCGACCAATTGTTGAAAGCGTTCCGCGAGGACGGATCTGGAGGTGCCGGCGGTGCGCGCCAGTTCATCCAGGGTCCAGGTGTGGCAGGGTGTCTTGTGCAAGGCGTTGAGGGCGGCGCCGACGATCCGGTCGCTCACGCCCGCCAGCCAACCGGTTCGGCCTTTGCCGTGTTCGTGCATGTACAGGCGCAGCACTTCGATGAACAACACCTCGGCCAGTTTGGCCAACACGCCTTCGCCGCCAGGCCTGGGCGAGCGGGCTTCGGCCAAGGCATAACGCACCGAAGATTCCAGCCAGATTCCGGCATTCGAACCGCGCACATTGACCCGCACCACCGGCGGCAGTCCGGTCAGCAACATCCCCGCCAACCGCGTATCGCACGCCAGATAACCGCACACCAACCGCGTGACCGCGCCGCCACCGCCATAACTCAATTGCCGTGGCCTGCGCGCCAGCACCTTGTCCAGCCGTCCGCCGCTGGCCGGCGTCAATCCGGGTTGGGAACTCATGCGATGGGCATCGCCCTGGGGAAACACCACAACGTCTCCGGCGCTCAATCGCAGCGGCGGGTCATCCCCCAGTTCGACGTAGCACTCGCCCTCGGTGATCAAATGAAAAATCACCACCCGCTCGGCGTTCGGTTCGAGAAAAGGCGCAGCCGTGTCGGCACTCGGCGACTGATAGCACCACGGCGCGGTGAACCGGGCGTTGATGAAAATCGCGCCGACCAGGCGAACGACACGCAGGGTCTGTGACAGGGCATCCATGGTGGTTTTCCCGTGCGGACGGATGTTCTCGATTGTGAGCCTGTTGCAGCAATGCGTGAAACCGCCGGACGATCGGACAGTGCTGGCCGACGATCGGGCAGGACGCCGCCGTCTCGCGGCGCGATAGTTGGCGCACAGGGTCTTCCGACCCTGTCATCAATAACAAGAATGAGAGGTTGCCATGCCTAAGTTCGTCATAGAACGCGAGATTCCAGGTGCTGGAACACTGTCAGAAAGGGATTTGAAAGCCGCTTCGCAGAAGTCCTGCAGGACCTTGCGCGATTTGCCGGAGGTGCAGTGGCTGCAGAGTTATGTCACCGGTGACAAGCTCTACTGCGTGTACATCGCGCCGAGCGAAGAACAGATCCAGGAACATGCCCGGCTGAGTGGTTTCCCGGCCAATCGTGTCTCCCAGGTCATGAACATCATCGATCCCACCACGGCGGAGTAAGTGTGCGCCGGTAACTGATCCGTGTTTCAACCCAGAGATCGTCTCCATGAGTACACCCATTGATCTTACTGCCTTGAAAAACCGTCAGATGGCCGCTTGGGCCAGTGGCGACTATGCCGTGATCGGCACGACCTTGCAGATTGTCGGCGAGCAACTGGCCGAAGCCTGCGACCTGCTGTGCGATGAGCAAGTGCTCGACGTCGCCGCCGGCAACGGCAATGCCACACTGGCCGCTGCGCGCCGGGGTTGCCTGGTTACGTCGACCGACTATGTGGCCGCACTGCTCGAACGCGGCGAAGACCGAGCGAGGGCTGAGCGCCTCAACGTGACGTTTCAAGTGGCCGATGCCGAAGCGCTGCCTTTTGACGATGCCAGTTTCGACGCCGTGCTTTCGACTTTCGGCGTAATGTTCACCCCGGACCAGCCCAAGGCTGCAGCGGAGCTGGCGCGGGTCTGTCGGCCGGGCGGCCGGATTGGCCTGGCCAACTGGACACCGGAAGGTTTCGTCGGCCAGATGTTCAAGACCCTCGGCCGGCACATGCCACCACCACCCGGCGCGCAACCGCCCTCGCAGTGGGGCACCGAAGCCTGGTTGCACACGCAGTTCGATGAGCGAAACTTTCTGGTTCAGGTGACGCGCAAGACCTTCAATTTCCGGTATCGCTCCACAGCGCATTTCATTGACACCTTCCGCACCTGGTACGGCCCGGTGCACAAGGCATTCGGGGCGCTGCCACCGGAAAGCGCCCTGGCCCTGGAAAATGACCTGGCTGATCTGATCAACCGTTCGAACCGGGCGGGAGACAAGTCGCTGGTGGTGCCGAGTGAGTATCTGGAGGTGGTGATCACACGGCGTTGAATCGACATAGATCCCTGTGGGAGCGGGCTTGCCCGCGATGACGGTCTGCCAGCCACTTTATCTTTTTCTTGATGATCGCTCTCTCGGGCCCGCCCGCTCCCCCAGGATTTCTGGTGTTTGTTGGTGATCAGGTAACTTTCGCACCCCGCGCCGCCAGCAATTCACGCAACACCGAGCGATGACAATGCGCTTCTTCTTCGCAGTAACAGCCAACAGCCAACGAAGTGTCATGCGAGAGGGCGGCCAGCAGATCGAGCAACTGACTGGCGGCGGGTTGGTTCATTTCGGCCTTGAACTTGCGCTTGAACGCGTTCCAGGCTTTTTCGTCTTCAGCGTGTTGGGCTTCGTGCACCAACTCCTGGCTCGGGGACAGCAGCGGTTGCCACACATCGTAGAAATCCCGACTGGCGAACTCGGCTTTCGGTACGCCACGAGGTGGGCGACGCACGGTGCCCAGGCGCAAACCTTCGCCGGGCAGGCGCGGTGAGCCGAGGCGCACGATATGGACAGGCATGGCGTTATTTCACCCGCGATCCGTCGAACCACTCCAGCGCCGTGCGCCAGAAGCAGATCCCCAGAAAGTACGCCGACATCAGCAGCCACAGGCCCATCACCAGCGGGTTGATCACTGGATGATTGATCACCAATGACAGACTGCACAGCAGCCAGATGGCGGTCACGGCAATGTTGATCGGCATGAAGCGCCGCACGCGGAACGGGTGCAGGAATTTCATCCGGGTCAGCGTCAGCAGGGCCAGGCCGATCACGGTGAGAAAAGTGATCCACGGCGACGGCGCGATGATGTACAGGCACAGCGCAACCACGTTCCACGCGGCGGGAAAGCCCTGAAAGTAGTTGTCTTTGCTTTTCATGTTGACGTTGCAGAAGCAGAACAGCGACGACACCAGAATCAGCGACACCGTCAGCAGCAGCGTGTAGTCCGGCAACGGGATATAGCGATAGATGAACAGCGCCGGAATGAATACATACGTCAGGTAGTCGATCACCAGGTCGAGAATCGAGCCGTCGAAGCTCGGCAGCACCGACTGCACATTGACCTTGCGCGCCAATGCGCCGTCCAGCCCGTCGACGATCAGGGCCACGCCCAGCCACAGCAGGCAACTGGTGGGCTGGTTATCGAGCAGGGCGAGGGTGGCGAGGAAGGCGGTGACCACGCCGGTCGCGGTAAAACCATGGGCACCCCATGCTTTGAGCCTGGCGATGTGTAGAGTTGAAATCACGGGGGCGTTCTCCAGAAAGTGAAGCAAGCCAGTCATCGCCCTCATCTGGCGGGCGGCGGCAAACCGGTTCGGGTTGCAGGTATCGACCGGGTATCCGGGAATAAGGTTCACCACCTATGAATCTTAGCTGGGTCGTAAAAAATTACCCCGGTTAAATCTGCGGTGTGTCAGCCAAACGGTGGTGGCGCAATTGCCGTCGAGGTCTATCGTTGCCTGACGGATCACTCCCTTCGATGAGGACGTCGTCATGAACACCAGCGATCTGCTCGAACAATTACTGCGGGCCGGCCAGGGCTCGATGGCGCAACAGGGCGGCGGTGGGGCATCGGCTCAAGGTGGCCTCGGTGACCTGGGCGGTTTGCTCGGTGGCCTGCTCGGTGGCGGTGGCGCCGCCAGCAGTGGCGGGGCCGGTGGAATGGGCGGGCTGGGCGGCTTGCTTGGCGGCCTGCTCGGTGGCGGTTCGCCGATGGGCGGTGGTGCACCGCAATCGCGTTCCGGTGGCGGGACCAACTATGCCGCGCTCGCGTCTCTGGGGATGATGGCGTTTCAGGCGTATCAGGCGTGGCAGCGCAGTCAGGCCTCCCAGCAACAACCGGCGCCGCAGCAGGCGATGCGCACGGTGGATATGTTGGCGGGGCCGGAAGTCGAAGAGCACAGCCATGCGATCCTACGTGCATTGATAGCGGCGGCCAAGGCCGATGGCCGGATCGATGAGGCAGAGAAACACATGATCAGCGCTGAAATCGGTAAGCACACCAATGACCCGCAATTGCAGCAGTGGCTGGATGATGAAGTCGCCAAACCACTGGACCCCGCCGATGTGGCGCAGTCGGCAACTGACCCCGGCATGGCTGCCGAAATGTACCTGGCCAGCGTGATGCTGGTGGACGATCAGCAGGATGCCGAGCGCAGCTATCTGGACGAATTGGCGGCGGCGCTGAGTATTGATCCGGATTTGCAGGTGCATCTGGAGCAGCAGGCCAAGGGCGGGGCTGTTTGATTATGTATCCGTGAGGATAAGGTCGGCTGCCAGGACGCCATCGCGGGCAAGCCCGCTCCCACAGGTAACCGAGGTTGTACGCAAAATCTG